>DATAXV010000196.1:0-19208 GCA_036272915.1 Candidatus Dormiibacterota bacterium | reverse complement strand
CGCCAGCACTCCCGGCTCGAACCGCTTCTCTCCCGCCTTCAGCGCCGCCTCCAGGTCGATCGTCCCGACCACACGGTCCTCCGACGCGTTGATCGGCAGCTCCACCACCCGCATCCGCCGCCGCGCCACCGGCAGCGGGTCGGAGCTCTGCAGGCGACGGGTCCGGCAGTCCTGGCAGAGGAGGCCCTCGTCGCCGGGGTCGCAGCCGTAGTGGCAGCCGACCACCACCTGCTGCTCGGGCAGGAGCCGGGCCAGCGCGCGGACGGCCGTCGACTTGCCGGTTCCCCGCTCACCGCGGATGAGAACGCCGCCGATGCCGGGGAGGACCGCGTTGAGGAGCAGGCCGAGCTTCATCCGCTCCTGACCGACGATCGCGCTGAAGGGATAGGTGTGCCGTACCGCGGGGGCCATCGCCATTCAGCATAGGCAGCGCCACCCGCCGCCCGTGGACAGGCGCCCGGCCCCCGACCGCGCAGGAGGCGCAATCTGAAGGGAGGGGCCGGTACCCCAGCGAGTCGAGCCGCCAGGCAGAGCCAGGGAGACAAGAGTTTGAAGATCACGCGGGTTCAGGCCACGTCGCAGTCCAGCCCCCGGACGGACCCCATCCGGGACGCGCTCCAGGCGCTCGACAACAACGGCTCCTGCCGGGTCGAGATCGAGACCTCCGAGGGCGTCACCGGCCATTCGGTCACCGGCTTCGGCCGGGTCGCCGCGGCCCCCGCCCTCCTCGCCCGCCTGATCGAGGACGAGCTGGCGCCGGCGGTGGTGGGAAGGGACCCCTTCATGGTCCGGCAGATCCGGGACGATCTCTGGCGCCTGACCGAGTACCACGGCACCGAGGGCCTGGCCCTGTTCGGCATCTCCGCCATCGACGTCGCCATCTGGGACGTGATCGGCAAGGCCCTCAAGGTCCCGGTCTGGCGCGCGCTCGGCGGCGCCCGCGAGCGGGTGCCCGCCTACGCCATGGTCGGGTGGCTGAACTACGACCTGGATCGCCTCAAGCGGATCTGCTCGCGGGCCGTGGAGCAGGGCTTCGCGGGCGTCAAGATGAAGGTCGGGGCGCCCACCCTGGAGGAGGACGTGGAGCGGATCGAGGCGGTGCGCGCCGCGGTCGGCCGCGGCGTCCACGTCATGGTCGACGCCAACCAGGTCTTCTCCGTGGCCGAGGCGCTGCGCCGCGGGCTGGTCTACCAGGAGCTCGGCTGCTTCTGGTTCGAGGAGCCGATCCGGGCCGACGACGTCGACGGCCTGGCCCACCTCGCCGAGGAGCTGGTGATCCCCGTCGCCTCCGGCGAGAACAACTACGGGAAGCGGCAGTTCGGCCGCCTCTTCGAGCGCCATGCGGTCGACATCGTCCAGCCCGACCTGCGCCGGGCGGGGGGCATCACCGAGTGCTTCGAGATCGGTCTCGCGGCGGCGGCCTTCGACCTCCCCTACGCGTCCCACGGCGGCGGCGCCCACATCCACGTGCTGGCCGCCCTGCCCAACACCTTCTTCATGGAGAGTGGGCTGCTGCCCGAGGGATCGCCGATCCGGCTCGTCGACGGCTCCTTTCCGCTACCCCAGGAGCCCGGCGTCGGCTGACCACCGGCCGCCGGTGCGACCCCGTGCACGACCTCGGACGTGGTGCTGATCAAAGGTTTCAGCTGTCCGCCGGCACCGGTTCCTCCACTTCCTCCGGGTCGTCTGTGCCGGCCGCTTCGGACGATGCGGCCGGCATTGGCGCGGCTCGACGGGGAGGGGTATGAGAGGAAGGACACGCGGGCGGGTTCGCGGGCGGCCCGTCGCCCTGCTCGCCCCGGATCTCCCTCTACCAGCGACCGAGCGTCGCCACCGCCTCGGACGGCGTCGTCAACTTCCAGCCCGGCGCGCCCTTGGTCGGCGGGTTCGATACCTCGGACATGCGGAACATCGCCGACTACTCCTCAGACCGATCCGGTCCAGAGGGACCGCATCGGTCGCCCCGGCCGGAAGCCGGGCGCCGGGGTCGTTCGAAGAACACGACCCGACCCGGCGGCGGGCGGCGGATACTGGTGCCAGGTTCGGAAACTTCGGTGCGTCCCGAACCGGCGCCATCGGTCGACCGTGCATGCGCTGATCGGGATGCTGAGGACCGTGCTCCGGGCACGGTCCGAGGAGGGAGAGAGATGCAGGGGAGAAATTCCCATCGGGCCCGGTGGCGGTCCACCGCGGTCCTTGCCGTGGCCGCTCTGCTGTGCCTGGCCGCCTGCGGCGCCCAGACCGGCTCCACCGGCGGCAACGTGGTCGAGCTGAGCAACCCCGGCACCTACGCGCCCCAGCAGGGCTCGATCGGGGGCACTCTCACCTACGCCGACTGGGAGGGGATCGAGAACTGGGACCAGCTGCTCAGCGGGGCGACCACGCTCTACCAGGCGGGTAGCCCGATCTGGGCCAATCTCTGGACCTTCGGCAACAACATGCAGCCGGTCCCCGACCTGGTCACCCAGGTGCCGACCGTGCAGAACGGCATGGTCACCATCAAGGGAACCCAGATGGACATCACCATCCAGCTCAAGAGCGGCCTCCGCTGGTCCGACGGCCAGCCCCTCACCACCAGCGACGTCAAGTTCACCGCCGACGCCATGTGCGACCCCGACAGCGGCGCCAGCACGGCGCCGGGCCTCGACCAGGTCACCGGCCAGCAGGTCCTCAGCCCGACCAAGATGGTCTGGCAGCTGGGCGCGGTCCCGGCCGGCCACTGCGGCGCGCCGTCCGCGATCGACACCGGCATCCTCGGCCCCTATCTGATGGATCTCGACATGACCGTGCTTCCACAGCACACCCTGAGCTCCATCCCCATCGCCAGCTGGAAGAACTCCTCCTTCTTCACCCAGCGGCCCAACCCCACCGACGGCCCCTACGAGGTGACCAGCTTCATCGCCGGCAACAACACGGTTGTCACCTACAAGCCCAACCCGTACTACGCCGACGGCCGTGGCGGAGCCAGGTACTTCAACCACAAGCCCTATCTCAAGCGGCTGGTCTACAAGACCTACGGCGACAAGGCGAGCGAACTCGCCGGCATCCGCACCGGCGACACCCAGATCGGTCAGGACCTGCTCGGCTCCGACCTCACCGCGACCAAGAGCATCAAGGGCGTGAAGACGGTCATCTCCTACCCGCCCAGCTACGAGATGGTGATGTTCAACCTCGACAACGACGAGACCGGGTGCTCCGGACAGCAGTACGCGCCCACCTGCGGCAAGCAGACCGTCTTCAAGGACGACCCGGTGCTGCGCCAGGCGCTGAACATCGCCGTCGACAAGCAGGCGATGATCAACTCCCTGGTCGGCGGTGTCGGCAAGATCATGAACAGCCCCTTCCCCGACAACCTGAAGCCCTGGTACGACACCAATCTCCCGGCCTGGAAGTACGACGTCGCCAAGGCCAACAAGATGCTGACCTCCGACGGCTGGAAGATGGCCAAGAACGGCGTCCGCGAGAAGAACGGCCGGATGCTGCAGTTCACGATCTCGACCACCAGCGGCAACCCGCAGCGGTCGGCCGAGGAGGAGCAGCTGCGCCATGACTGGTCGCAGGTCGGCGCCGACGTCACCGGCTTCACCAACGGCACCGCGGCCCAGATGTTCGCCGACTTCGGCGAGGGTGGGACGCTGGCTACCGGACAGTACGACGCCGCGATCTTCACCAACACCTTCGGCCCCGACCCGGACTCCTGGGCGGACGCAGCGCTTCCATCGCAGATCCCCAACCCGAACCTGCCCGGCGGCGGCAACTCGGCCCGCGCCGACGACCCGACCCTGACCAAGCTCTTCACCCAGGGCGAGCTCACCGCCAGCCCCTCACAGCGGCAGAGGGTCTACGACCAGCTCCAGGTCGCCTGGAACTCCTACCTGCCCTGGATACCCCTCTACCAGAGGCCGGACGTGGCGACGGCGTCGGACAGCGTCGTCAACTTCGACCCCGGCGCCCCCTTCCTGGCGACGTTCAACAACTCCGACATGTGGAACATCGCCGACTACTCGATCAAGCCGACGGCCTCCTGACCGATCCTCGGGCGGTGGCGGTGAGGCCCCGGCCACGCCGCCCCGCCGGCGGTCAGGGGCGCCTCGGGCGAAGGCCGTCGCAGACGACGGCGACCAAGCGGTCCTGCAGGCCGGCGTCGGCTCCCGGCCGCCGCATCGCCAGCGAGGTGCCGGTGAGCAGCGCCAGCACGTCCTCGACCCCGATGTCGGCCCGCACCCCACCCGCCTGCTGGCCGCGAACCAGGAGCCCCCCGATCGTGTCGCGCATGTCCAGCCCGGCGTGCCCCAGCTCGCTCTTGATGTCGACGCCGGCGGCGCCGAGGGCGTCGACCAGGTCCCGCTTCCGCGCCCCCTCCTCGAACAGGCGGGACAGGAAGTGGAAGAAGGCCTCGGCCGGCTCGTCGGAGGCGGCCAGCGTCCTCGACTCCTCGATCAGGTCCTCCATCCGGCGGGCGACGATCGCCGTGAAGAGGGCCTCCTTGGTCGGGAAGTGACGGTAGACGGTGCCCGGGCCGACCCCGGCCCGGCGGGCGATGTCGTCGATGGGGACGGCGAGGCCCTGCAGGGCGAACTCCTCCTCCGCCGCCTCGAGCACGCGCTGGCGGTTGCGCCGCGCGTCAGCGCGCAGATGTCTCTGGCCCAGGCCCTGAATCGGCGTCATCGACCGCTCTTCCCCCACTCCGGACGGCAACCGGAACGACAGTCCCTGATACACCGAATTGTATACACCCGCCCCGTCACCGACCCGATGACGAGGTCGGGCCGGCCGCCCTCAGGCCATCAGTGCCCGGGTCGCCGCCCAGGTCTGGCGCACGACCTCGGCCGACCGCTCCATGGCCGCCAGCTCCTCGGCCGTCAGGGAGACCTCGACGATGCGCTCCATGCCCCCCGCTCCGAGCACGGTCAGGACGCCGAGGAAGACGTCCGAGATGCCGTACTCGCCCTCCAGCCTCACCGCGCAGGGCATTACCCGCTTGCGGTCGAGCAGCACCGCCTCGACGGTCGCCTCGATCGCCGCCGCCGGGGCGTAGAACGCGGTACCCGACCGGAGCAGCTCCAGCACCTCCTGGCCACCCCGCCGCGTTCGCGCGACGATGGCGTCGATCCGCTCGGTGGAGAGGAGCTGGGGCAGGGGCACGCCGCCGACCGACGTGTAGCGCGGCAGCGCGACCATCGCGTCCCCGCGGCCGCCGAGGACGAAGCCGTGCACGTCCTCGACGGAGACGCCGAGCTCCTCGGCGATGAAGGCGCGGTAGCGGGCCGAGTCGAGGACCCCGGCCATCCCGAGCACGCGCTCCCTGGGGAAGCCGGAGACGTGGTGGGCGAGCGTGACCATGGCCGAGAGCGGGTTGGCGACGACGATGATGACGGCGCCGGGCGAGGTGACCTTCACCTTCTCCGTCACCTCGCGGACCACGCCGGCATTGGTCTCGAGCAGGTCGTCGAGGCTCATCCCCGCGCGCCGCGGGACCCCGGAGGAGATGACGACGACATCGGAGCCGGCGGTCGCTGCGTAGCCGCTGGTGGCGATGACGCGCGAGCCCGGCCCGACCAGCGGCATCGCCTCGGCCAGGTCCAGGGCCTTGCCCTGGGCCCGTCCCTCGACGATGTCCAGGAGCACGACGTCGGCATAGCCCCGCTCGACCAGGCGCTGCGCGGTGGTCGCGCCGACGTTGCCGGCGCCGACGACGGTCACCTTGCCCCTGCCCATGGCTCAGAAGCCGTCCGACTCGGCCTCGAAGACCTCGTCCCCGGCGATGCGCCGGCCGAAGGTGAGAAAACCGGTGTGGGCGACCATGCGATGCGACGGCCGCAGGCTACGTCCTCTAATTGTCCAGGGCCGCTCCAGCAGCTCGATGGTCTCGAGCAGACCGAAGCCGCCGACCTGGCGCAGGGCGTCGCAGAAGCGCTGCACCTGGCTGACGTTGGGGCAGTGGGCGAAGACGATGCCGCCGGGACGGAGCGCCGTCATCAGATGCGGCGCCACCTGCCACGGCTCGGGCAGGTCGAGCAGGACCCGGTCCCACCCCTCCTCCTCGACGCCCTCGTAGATGTCGCCGATGCGGAGCTCGAGGTTGGCCGGGACCTCCCCCATCGTCTCCTCGATGGCCCGGCGGGCGGCGAGGTGGAAGTCCTCCCTCGCCTCGTATGAGACGACCCGGCCGCTCGACCCGACTGAGCGCAGGGCGGCCATCGTCAGCGCGCCGGTGCCGGTCCCGGCCTCGATGACGCGGGCGCCGGGGTAGAGGTCGGCCCGGATCACGATCGCGCCGAGATCCTTGGGATAGATCGGCTGGGCCCGGCGCTTGCGCTCCGTCACCTGCTCGCCGAAGGTCGGCCGGAGGGCGAGCAGCTTCGCCCCCTTGTTGGTGCGGACGACGCTGCCGTCGGGGCCGCCGATGAGCTCGTCGTGGGAGAAGGACCCACTGTGGAGCGAGTGCGTCGCCCCGGGCTCCAGGCGGAGCCGATAGCGTCGCCCGACGCGGTCGTGCAGGAATACCTCTTCTCCGGATGCGAGCGGCGCGGTCACCGGCCGAGTCTACTGGATAGGCTTGGCGTGAGATGCATACCGCCACCGCCCGCTGGTCGGGCACCAAGACCACCTTCGTCATCGAGTCGGGGACCGGCCACGAGGCAGTGGCGGACGAGCCCCCGGTCCTGGGCGCGGACCAGGGCATGCGCCCGACCGAGATGCTGCTCGGGGCGCTCGGGTCCTGCACCGGCATCAACGCCGTGCTGCTGCTCCGGAAGTTCCGGCAGCGCTACCGCAGCCTCGCCGTCGAGGTCGAGGGCGACCAGGACGACGACTGGCCCAAGGCATTCAACGACATCCGCATCTCGTTTGTCATTGAATGGGAGGACGGCTTCGAGCCGGAGCCGGAGAAGGTCGAGGAGGCGCTGGACATGGCCTGCAACAGATACTGTCCGGTCGACGCCACGCTGACCAAGGGAGTGCGGATAACCCACAGCTACCGCGTCGCCGAGGAGCCTGTCGGCTGAGTTCGCAGCGCGACCGATCTGGGCCCGACGTCGCGAGAGACGCCGAGACTAGAATTGCTGTGCCGCTCTGCGAACGAATGGCCGGGCGGTTGTGGATGAGGTGTTCCTGACCGTTTCAGGAGGTAGCGTGCTCGGAGACTACGTCCCAGTCATCATCTTTGTGCTCATCGTCCTCGGGGTGGTGATGCTCCTTATCACGCTGTCCTTCGTGATGGGGCCACGCAAGCCATACCGGAGCAAGCTGCTGCCCTATGAGTCGGGCATCATCCCGAAGACGCCGAACCGGCAGCGGCTGTCAGTGCGCTTCTACCTGACGGCCATGCTCTTCATCATCTTCGACGTCGAGGCGGTGTTCTTCTACCCCTGGGCGGTCCTGCTCCACGCACTGAAGTGGTACGGGGTGATCGAGATGTTCGTGTTCATGATCATCCTCATCGTCGCCCTCGCCCACATCTGGAGAAAGGGGGGCTTCGAATGGGAGTAGAGCAGCTCTACGACCTGCTCGGCGAGAACGTCCTGACCACGACCATCGGCAAGCTGGTCGGCTGGGGTCGGGCGAACTCGGTCTGGCCGGCGCAGTTCGGGCTCGCCTGCTGCGCGATCGAGATGATGCACACCGTGGCCCCGGGCATGGACATCGCCCGGTTCGGCTCGGAGGCCTTCCGCGCCTCGCCCCGCCAGTCCGACCTGATGATCGTGGCCGGGCGGGTCTCGCAGAAGATGGCCCCGGTCCTGCGCCAGATCTACGACCAGATGCCGGAGCCGAAGTGGGTCATCTCGATGGGCGCCTGCGCCTCCACCGGCGGCGTCTTCAACAACTACGCGATCCTCCAGGGTGTCGACAAGGTGGTCCCCGTGGACGTCTACGTCCCCGGTTGCCCGCCCCGCCCGGAGGACCTGATCAACGCACTGATGATCCTTCAGGAGAAGATCAAGGCACAGGGGATTAAGCCGCTCATATGACGACCGATCAACTGTCACTACCCGAGTGGGTCGAGGCCGAGGGCGTCGTCGCCGGGCAGCACTGGATCCAGGTGCCCCGGGAGCGGATCCGCGAGACCCTGACCCATCTCAAGAGCCAGGGCTTCGGCAGCTTCTGCATGATGACCGCCGTCGACCATCTGGTCACCCCGGTCGCGGAGCCGGGGCCGGAGCGCTTCGAGCTCGTCTACCAGCTGCGCAACATGAGCACCCACACCGAGGTGCGGATCCGGGTCTTCGTGCCCGAGTCGGACCCGGCGGTGCCCAGCGTCCACGACATCTTCGGACCGGCCAACTGGGATGAGCGGGAGACCTGGGACATGTTCGGGATCTCCTTCGGGGACCACCCCGACCTGACCCGGATCCTGATGCCGGAGGACTGGGTCGGCCACCCGCTGCGCCGCGACTTCCCGGTCGGCGGCGAGCCGGTCGACTTTTCCGAGGACCACGAGACATGGCAGACCGCCCCGGAGGAAGCGTGAACCCGCCCGAGGAGGACCAGGCGCCGAACGTCGCCAGCCAGGGCGTCACCCTCGTGCGCGAGTCCGCGTCGCCGCGGGATCACCTCGGCGGCGAGATCCTGACCGTCAACTTCGGCCCCCAGCACCCGAGCACCCACGGCGTGCTCCGGCTGATCGTCGACCTCGACGGCGAGAGGGTGATGGGCGTCAAGCCCGTCATCGGCTACCTGCACACCGGCATCGAGAAGCAGATGGAGGCGCTCCGCTGGCAGCAGGGCGTCGTCTGCACCGACCGGCACGACTACCTGTCGCCCCCGATCAACAACCTCGCCTACGCACTCGCCGTCGAGCAGCTGCTGGGCATCGAGGCCCCGCCCAGGGCCAAGGTGCTCCGGGTGATCATGTCCGAGCTGACCCGGATCTCCTCCCATCTGGTCTGGTTCGCCACCAGCGGGCTGGAGCTCGGCTGCCAGGGCATCTTCTTCTACTGCATGCGCGAGCGCGACTTCATCCTCGGCATGAACGAGGAGATCTCCGGCTACCGGATGCACACCTCGTACATCCGGCCGGGCGGGGTCATGGCCGACGCCACGCCGCGCTTCCTGGACATGCTCGCCGACCTCATCGAGAAGATGCCGGGGCACATCGACGAGTACGAGGACCTGCTCACCCACAACCCGATCTGGATCGCCCGGACCAAGAACATCGGCCGCCTCCCCGCCGAGCTCGCCGTCGAGCTGGGCGCGAGCGGACCGGTGCTGCGCGCCGCGGGCGTCGCCTGGGATCTGCGCAAGGACCGCCCCTACAGCGGCTACGAGGAGTACGACTTCGACGTCGTCACCGCGCAGGACGCCGACTGCTACGCGCGCTACTTGGTCCGTGTCGGCGAGCTCCGCCAGTCGGTGCGGATCCTCGCCCAGGCGCTGAAGAAGCTGCCCGGCGGGCCGTTCAACGTCGACGATCGCAAGGTCCTGCCTCCGCCCCGGGAGGAGCTGGAGACGTCGATGGAGGCGGTCATCCACCACTTCAAGCTCTTCACCGAGGGCTACTCGCCGCCGGCGGGCGACATCTACCAGGCGGTCGAGTCGGGCCGGGGCGAGAACGGGTGCTACATCGTGTCCGACGGCACCCACAAGCCGCGGCGGGTCCACTTCCGCTCGGCCTCGTTCGTCCACCTGCAGGCACTGGAGAGGATGGCGATGCGGCAGATGGTGGCGGACCTGATCGCCATCATCGGCACCGCGGACACGGTTCTGGGAGACGTCGACCGATAGTGGCCCTTTCATCGCACGCGCGTGAGGAGATACAGGCGCTGCCTCCTCACTATCCGCAGCTGCGCAGCGCTGTCATGCCCGCCCTGGACATCGCCCAGGAGGAGCTCGGCTGGCTCCCCAAGGAGGCGATGGTCGAGGTCGCCGAGCTGCTCAACCTCGACACCGGCTATGTCGAGGGCGTGGCCACCTTCTACACGCTGTTCCACCTGAAGCCGGTCGGCCCGCACCACTTCTACGTGTGCACCAATCTGTCGTGCGCCTTTCGCGGCGCCAATGACATCGTTGCCCACATCCGGGAGCGGACCGGCCTCAAGGAGCCGGGGGACATCAGCGAGGACGGCCTCTTCTCGCTCGACGAGGTGGAGTGCCTCGGTGCCTGCGAGTACGCGCCGATGATGCGCTACGAGCACGCCTATCACTACGACCTGACGCCGGAGAAGATCGACGCGCTGATCGACGCCGCGCGCGCGGCCAAGACGGCGAGCAAGGAGGGGGGCGCCGATGCCAGCTGAACTGCGCGGGTCGCACGGCGACAGCGCCGGACCGGTGCTGACCCGACTCTTCGGCACCCCCGGCCTGCACACGCTCTCGGTCTATCGCGAGCATGGCGGGTACGCGCAGCTCCGCCGCGCGCTGACCTCGCTGAAGCCCGAGGACGTGCATGCCGAGGTCAAGGCCTCCGGTCTCCGCGGCCGGGGCGGAGCCGGCTTCGCGACCGGCGTCAAGTGGGGTTTCATGCCGCCGCCCGACGGTGGTCCCCGCTACGTCGTCGTCAACGCCGACGAGTCCGAGCCCGGGACCGCTAAGGACCGCTACCTGATGGAGAACAGCCCGCACATGGTGCTGGAGGGGATCTGCCTCGCCTGCTTCGCGATCGGGGCGCACGACGCCTGGATCTACATCAGGGGCGAGTACGACGGACCCTACGCACGCCTCAACGAGGCGATCGCCGAGCTCCGCGGGGAGGGGATCGTCGGGGACAAGCCCTTCGGCAGCGACTTCCCCCTCAACATCCACGTCTACCGCGGTCACGGAGCCTACATCTGCGGCGAGGAGACGGCCCTCCTGGAGTCGCTCGAGGGCAAGCGCGCGCAACCCCGATCCCGGCCCCCCTTCCCCGCCGTCAAGGGCGCCTGGGGCAGGCCCACCCTGCTCAACAACATCGAGACCCTGGCGACGGTGCCCTGGATCGTCGAGCACGGCGGCGCCGAGTACGCCAAGCGCGGGACCGAGAGGTCGCCGGGGACGCGGATGATGTCGGTCAGCGGCCACGTCCAGAGGCCCGGCAACTACGAGGTCGAGCTGGGGGTGACCTTCGAGCACGTGATCATGGAGCTGGCCGGCGGCCCGCTCCCAGGCCGCACCCTCAAGGCCTTCTGGCCGGGCGGCTGCTCGGCCCCGGTGCTACCCGCCTCGATGCTGAACGTGCACACCGACATGGAGGCACTGGCCGCGGCCAAGTCCATGGGCGGGTCGGGCGGCGTCATCGTCATGGACGACACCTGGTGCATGGTTCGCGCCGCGGCGCGGCTGCTCCAGTTCTACGCCTGGGAGTCCTGCGGCAAGTGCACGCCCTGCCGGATCGGCGGCGACTGGGCGGTGAGGACGTTCACCCGCCTCCTCGACGGCACCGGTGGGGCGGTCGACCTGGAGATCCTGGATCGGATCCAGGACGGCCTCCAGAACGGACGCTGCCTGTGCGGTCTCGGCGACTCCGCCGGATGGGTGATCATGTCCTCGATGCGGCACTTCCGGGAGGAGTACGAGGCCCACGCGCGGGGCGAGTGCGAGCTCTGCGGGATGCGCCAGGAGGTGGCAGCGAGTGCCTGAGCAGCAGAACCTGGTCACGCTGACCATCGATGGGCGCGAGGTCCAGGTGCCGCGAGGCACGCTGGTGGTCGAGGCGGCGAAGCAGCTGAACATCGAGGTTCCAGTCTTCTGCTACCACCACAAGCTCGACTCGGTCGGAGCCTGCCGGCTGTGTCTGGTCCAGATCTCGCCGGGGCCGCCGCGCCCGACCACGGCCTGCACGACACCGGTCGCACAGGGCATGGTGGTGCAGACCAACACCCCGATGGCGGTGTCGGCCAGGGCCGACATCCTCGAGTTCGAGCTCGTCAACCACCCGCTCGACTGCCCGGTCTGTGACAAGGGCGGTGAGTGCCCGCTGCAGGACTACACCTTCCGCCACGGGTACCCGGTGAGCCGGATCGACGCCCCCCGGGTCCACTTCCAGAAGCCGATCCCCCTGTCCCAGAACATCGCCCTCGACCGCGAGCGGTGCGTGCTCTGCTACCGATGCACGCGCTACTACGACGAGGTCGCCTGGGAGCAGGAGCTGACCGCCGACCACCGCGGCGTCCGCTCCTTCATAACCAGCCAGCTCAACCAGCCGCTGGAGTCGGTCTTCAGCGGCAACATCATCGACCTCTGCCCGGTCGGAGCCCTGACCTCACGGGTCTGGCGCTTCGAGTCGCGGCCCTGGGACATGGACCACTCCCACTCGGTCTGCTCCAAGTGCTCGGTCGGCTGCAGCGTCACGCTCTGGCAGCGGCGGAAGGAGCTGGTCAGAGTCACCTCCAAGGAGAACGACGAGATCGACGAGGGGTGGATCTGCGACCGCGGCCGCTTCGACTACGCCGACGTCAACGACCCCCAGCGGCCCCGCGTGCCGCAGGTCGGCGGTCGGGACTCCACCTGGGAGGAGGCGCTCCAGACCCTGACCGACGGGATCAAGGGCAAGAAGGTGGGCATCTCACTCCGGCAGGACGTGACCAACGAGGAGCTGTTCCTCGTCTCCCGCCTCCTGCAGGGGACGCTGCGCAACGTCAAGGTGGCGATCGAGCGCCGCACCAGCCTGCCCGCCCCGACCGGCGAGACGCTGCCGATCAAGGAGATCGACGGCGCCGCGACGATCGTCGTCGTCGCCTCCAACACGGCCGATGACGTCCCCGTCGTCAACCTCAGGATCAAGAAGGCGGTCCGCCACGGCGCGCGGCTGCTCCTCGTCCACCCCGACGACCTGGACCTGGACCGCGCCCCCAAGGACCAACTCGCCCACGTCCGCTACGAGGCGGGCAAGGCACCGGAGGCGGTCGCCGCCCTGGCCGGTCACGAGCATCTGGCCAAGGGTCCGGTGGTCATCCTCTACGGCGACGGTCACGGCACCGAGGACGGCGCCAAGGTCGACGCCGCGGTGAGGGAGCTGGCGGCGGGTATCGAGGCCCGGATCATGCCCCTCTTCCGGGGGACCAACGAGCGCGGCGCGATCGCCGCCGGCCTCGCCGGCGAGGCCTCGGTCCTCGACGGCTGCCAGGCGGTGCTCTGCCTGGGGCCGCCGGCCGGGGGCAGGCTCCCCGCCAGCGCCAAGTTCGTCGCCGTCTGGGACCACCAGCACCGGGCGGAGCACGGCACGCCCGACGTGTTCCTGCCCGCGGCCAGCTTCGCCGAGACCCAGGGCAGCTACACCAACGTCGAGGGCAGGGTTCAGTTCCTGCGCCCGATCCTCACCCTGGAGCCGCCGCTCCGAGAGACCTGGGAGGTGCTCTGTGACCTCGGCCAGCGCCTCGGCGCCCGCGGCTTCGACTACACCGGCATCTTCCCGATCCAGCGCGAGGCGGCGTCGGCGGTGAACGGCTTCACTCCGCTGAGCAGCCCGCCCGCGCCCGACCCCGAGCCCACGCCAGTTCTGTACGGACCCGCCCGACCATGAACCTGACCCCGCTCACCGCCTACACGGGTCCCAACCCGGGCGGCCTGTACACCAACGCCATCGGCTTCTGGGTGGTGACCATCGTCGCCATGGTCGTGCTGCTGTTCGTCGTGCTCACCGTGACCGCCTACGTGGTCTGGTTCGAGCGCGTCGGCCTGGGCCGGCTGCAGCGCCGCCCCGGCCCCAACCGCGTCGGCCCGATGGGGCTGATGCAGTCGGCGGCGGACGCGGTGAAGATGATCTTCAAGGAGAGCTTCATGCCCAAGGGCGTGGACAGGGGGCTCTACCTGCTCGCGCCGATCATCATCGTCTCCTGCGCCCTCCTCTCCTGGGTCGTGATCCCGGTCGGGATCTGGGACGGGCTCGACTACTGGATCGCCAACCTCAACATCGGCGTGCTGTTCATCTTTGCGGTCGCCTCGATGAACACCTACGCGATGCTCCTCGCCGGCTGGTCCTCCAACAACAAGTACTCGCTCATGGGGGGCCTGCGGGCGGCCGCGCAGCTGATCAGCTACGAGATGGCGATGGGCCTCTCGCTGGTGCCGGTCTTCATGATCACGCACTCCCTGCGGCTGCAGACCATCGCCAACTTCCACGTCCACTGGGGCCCCTACAACGGGCCGCTGCCGCTGATCATCCTGGCCCCGATCAGCTTCATCATCTACATGCTGTCGGCGGTCTCCGAGACCAACCGCGCTCCGTTCGACTTCTCCGAGGCCGAGCAGGAGCTGATCGGCGGCTACCTGACCGAGTACTCCGGCCTGAAGTTCCTGTGCTTCTACATCGGCGAGTACGTGAACATGATCACCGCCTCGACCCTGGCCGTGATCATCTTCTTCGCCGCCTGGCACCCGACCACGCCGTGGTTCCCGGCCTTCATCCCCTTCGTGATCAAGATCGTGCTGATGCTCTTCGTCTACATCTGGTTGCGCGCCACCCTCCCCCGCCTGCGCTACGACATGTTGATGCGGCTGGGCTGGAAGTTCCTCCTGCCCCTGGCGATCGCCAACGTGATGGTGACGGCCGTGGTGCTGGTGGCCGTAGGGGGGTGAACCATGCCTGATCGAAGCGACGAAGGCCGGCAGAGCGTGCTGAGGGACGTGGTCGGGCTGGCCACCGGCCTCAAGACCACGCTCGGCGAGGCCATGCACAAGCCGGTCACGGTCGGCTACCCCGAGGACAAGACGCCGAGGGCAGAGCGCTACCGCGGGCGCCACTACCTCCGCCGGTACGACAACGGCCTCGAACGGTGCATCGGCTGCGAGCTCTGCGCCGCCGCCTGCCCCGTCGGCTGCATCCTGGTCATCGCCGCCGAGAACAGCGTCGAGCATCGCGTCAGCCCGGGCGAGCGATACGCCAAGGTCTACGAGATCAACATGCTGCGCTGCATCTTCTGCGGCTACTGCGAGGAGGCGTGCCCGGTCCAGGCGATCGTGCTCGGCCCCGAGTACGAGCTCTCCGACACCAGTCGCGAGCAGTTCGTGTACACGAAGGAGATGCTGTTGGAACCGGATCCCGGCGCCGACCCGCACCAGCAGGAACCGATTCGGGTCGGGTAGCTGCGGTGGCAATACAGATCTTCTTCTGGTTCGTCGCGGCGCTCGCGATCCTCGGCGGTGTCGGTGTCATCACCTTCCGCCAGCCGATCAAGAACGTGCTCAGCCTGGTCGGGACCATGCTCTCGCTGGCGCTGATGTTCCTTCTCCTCTCGGCGCAGTTCGTGTTCGTCGTGCAGATCATCGTCTACACCGGCGCGGTCATGGTTCTGTTCCTCTTCGTGGTCGCCCTCCTCGGGCCGGCCAGGGAGGACCGGGCCGGGCACCTGCGCTTCCACTGGTGGCTGGCGCCGCTGGCGGGGCTTGTCTTCCTGGCCTTCGTCTGGAGCATGCTCAGCGGCCTCACCTACCACGCCGCCGCCCCGGTCAACCTCAACGTGTTCGGCACCGTTGCGTCGATCGCGGTCGGCCTCTTCGGCCAGTATCTGTTCCCCTTCGAGCTGACCTCGATCCTGCTCCTGGTCGCCGCCGTCGGCGCGATCTACCTCAGCCGTGGCGGCTACCAGCAGGGCTCGCCGGACGACGACAAGCAGGCCGAGCTGGACTCGCCCACAACCCACAGCGCACTGCCCGCCGAGGACCGGGAGGCGGAGGTCTCGACCCCCGCCGCGGCGGCAGGTGCCAACCGCACTGACGAGAAGGAGGAACCTGGTGCCTGATCCGGTCCTGCTCGCCGGCGATGCCGGCGTCATCCAGATTGGTAGCGCGGGATCGATCCCCGTCAGCTGGTTCCTGGTCGTATCGGCGATCCTCTTCGCCCTGGGCACGGTCGGCGTCCTGGTGCGCCGGAATCCGATCGTGATCCTGATCTGCATCGAGCTGATGCTGAACGCGGTCAACCTCACCCTGGTCGCCTTCAGCCGGCAGCTGGGCAACCTCGAGGGGCAGCTCTTCGCCCTGCTGGTCATGGTCGTGGCCGCCGCCGAGGCGGTGATCGGCCTGGCCATCCTGGTCGACATCTTCCGGGTCCGCGACGTCGACGACGTTGACGAGCTGAGCGAGCTCAGGGGATGAACCTGCAGGTGCTCCCGCTCCTCATCCTCGGCCTGCCCGCGCTCGGGGCGCTGGTGCTGGCTCTGACCGCGCAGCGGACCCCCCGGATCGTGCCCAAGCTGGTCGGACCGGGCATGGTCTGGCTTGCCTTCATCTGCACGCTGGTCCTCCTCGTCAACTCCCTCCAGAACGACAGCCCCCACGTCTACACGTACTGGACGTGGATCTCGAGCGGGCGCTTCACCGTTCCCTTCAACCTCCTCATCGACCGGCTCTCGATCTTCATGGCCATGGTCGTGACCGGAGTCGGCGGCCTGATCGTCACCTACTCGGTCGGTTACATGGAGCACGAGGACAAGCCGAGCTACGCGCGGTTCTTCTGCTACCTGGACCTGTTCATCACCTCGATGCTGCTCCTCGTCCTGGCCGGGAACTTCATCTTCCTGATCGTCGGCTGGGCCGCCGTCGGCCTCAGCTCCTACCTCCTGATCGGGTACTGGTACTGGCGCAACGCGGCCGTGGTCGCCGCCCGCAAGGCCTTCGTGATGAACGTGATCGGCGACGTCGGCATGATCCTGGCCGCGTTCGTCCTCTTCGTCAACGTCCACACGCTGACCTTCAGCGGCGTCTTCGCGGAGCTGCCCCACCACGACACCGGCTGGGTCGAGGCGGCCGGCTTCCTGCTCCTGGTCGGCGCCGTCGCCAAGTCGGCGCAGCTGCCGCTCCACACCTGGCTGCCCGACGCGATGGAGGGCCCGACCCCGGTCTCGGCCCTGATCCACGCGGCGACGATGGTCACCGCCGGCGTCTACCTGGTCGGGCGGATGCATCCGATCTTCAACCTCGCCACCGGCGCCCACGACGCCGTCGCCGTGATCGGCGGGGTGACGGCGATCTTCGCCGCCACGATCGCCATCGTCCAGACCGACATCAAGCGGGTCCTGGCCTACTCGACGATGAGCCAGATCGGCTACATGTTCCTGGCCGTCGGCGTCGGCGCCTACTCGGCCGGCTTCTTCCACCTCATGTCCCACGCCTTCTTCAAGGCGCTGCTGTTCATGGCGGCCGGCAACATCATCCACTCCATGCACGACGAGCAGGACATGCGGAAGTACGGCGGTCTCTGGAAGCAGATGCGCTGGACCTCGATCGCGTTCCTGGTCGGGTCGCTCGCCCTCTCCGGCATCTTTCCCTTCGACGGCTTCTTCTCGAAGGAGATGCTCCTGGGCGAGACCTTCAGCAAGCCGGGCACCTTCCCGGTCGTGCTCTGGGCGGTCGGCTTCGTCACCGCCGTCCTGACCGCCTTCTACACCGGGCGCATGTGGTGGATCGCCTTCGCCGGCAAGCCCTCCCCGGACCGGCCGGTCGAGCATCCGCACGAGGCGCGGCCGATCATGCTGATCCCGGTCCTGATCCTCGCCCTGCTGACCGTGGTCGGCGGCTGGATCCAGCTCAACGCGCTGACCGACGCCGGCCCCAAGGTGCTCTCCACCTTCCTCTCGCCGGTGGTGGGCAGCATCGCCTGGACGAGCAAGCCGGCGGAGCTGGCGGTGACCCTGATCACCCTGGTCCTGGCCATCCTCGCCTTCCTCGCCGCCTACCAGTTCTACGTCAGCAAACGCTGGCCGACCTGGTCGAGGGCGCTGCCCCGGATACAGGTGCTCCTCGAGCACAAGTACTTCTTCGACGAGATCTACGACCTGATGGTCGTCCGCGTCATGGACCTCCTCTCGATCGGCGGTGACCGCTACATCGAGGAGCCCCTGATCGACGGGACCGTCAACGCCGTCGGCACCATCGCCGAATCGAGCGGCGAGGGGATCTCGGTCACCGAGAACGGTCTCTTCCGCACCTACGCGCTCGTGTTCCTGGTCGGTGCACTGGTCGCCGCCGTGGTCGTCCTTCTCTACAGGTCTCTGAGCTGATGTTGCTGACTGCGATCTGGCTGCTCCCCGTCCTCGGCGCCGTCGTCGTGGACCTCCTGCCGCGTCCCCTTGCCCGGCCCGCCGGGATCGTGGTGGCGCTGGCGACGCTGGCGCTCGCCGTGGTCCTCGCCGTCCTCTTCCAGAACGGCCACCAGGGCTATCAGTTCCAGGTCAACGTGACCTGGATCAGCCAGTACCACATCGACTACCACCTGGGCATCGACGGCGTCAGCCTGCTGATGACCCTGTTGAACTCGTTCCTGACCGTGATCGCCATGCTCGCGATCGGTCCCAAGCTGCCCCGCAAGCGCGGATTCGTCGCCCTCATCCTCCTCCAGGAGGGCGCCATGGCCGGGGTCTTCATGTCCGCCGACCTGGTCCTCTTCTACGTCTTCTGGGAGGCGATGCTGATCCCCGCCTACTTCCTGATCTGGCAGTGGGGCGAGGGCGACCGGCCGGGCTGGGCGTCGCTTCGGTTCGTCATCTACACCCTCTCCGGCTCGCTGCTGATGCTGGTCGGGATCATCGGCGAGTACGTCTTCGCCGGCGGTGGCACCCACACCTTCGAGCTGGCCCAGCTCGCCGCCCATCCGCCCTCGCGGAACCTCCAGTTCGGCCTCTTCTTCCTCTTCGCCGTCGCCTTCGCGATCAAGGTGCCGCTGTTCCCGCTGCACTCCTGGCTGCCCAAGGCCTACGGGGCGGCGCCGATCCCCTACCTGGTGACGCTCGCCGGGGTGATGGGAAAGGCCGGCGCCTACGCCATGCTCCGCATCCTGGTACCCCTCTTCCCCCACCCCATCCTGTGGTGGAACTGGGACTGGGTGATGGTGGTGCTGGGCGCGATCGCGATCATCTGGGGTGCCCTGATGGCGCTCAACCAGCGTGACCTCAAGCAGGTCGTCGCCTACTCCAGCGTCAGCCACATGGGCTTCATCGTCCTCGGCATCTTCTCCCTGACCCAGCAGGGCCAGCAGGGGGCGGTGCTGCAGATGGTCAACCACGGCCTGATCATCCCCGCTCTGTTCCTGCTCGTCGGCTGGGTCGGAGCCCGCACCGGGACCCGGGACCGGTCGATCCTCAAGGACCTCGCGCCGAGGATGCCCTGGATGGCCGGCGTCTTCCTGATCGTCACCCTGGCCTCCCTCGGGCTGCCCGGCCTGAACAGCTTCGTCGGGGAGTTCATGACCCTGCTCGGCGCCTGGCAGCTGGCACCCTGGCTGGCCGTCGTCGCCGCCCTCGGTCTGATCCTGGCCCCGGTCTACATGCTCCGCCTGTTCCAGGGCGTGATGTACTCCG
>DATAXV010000195.1:0-36141 GCA_036272915.1 Candidatus Dormiibacterota bacterium | reverse complement strand
GGTCGTGTGCGTCGTCCTCGGCTCCCTGGTCGGACTTGTGACCCTGCGCCTGCGGTCCCACTACTTCGTCATCACCACGCTCAGCCTCGGCCTCGTCGTCGAGGCGATCATCAACAACTGGACCTCGCTGACCATGGGCGCGCAGGGCATTCCCTCGATCGCCGCGCCAAGCCCGATCGTCATCGGGGGTCTTCACATCGGTTTCGAACCCGACGGAGGCTTCTACTACCTGGTCGCGGTGGTGCTGGTCGTGGCCATGTTCATCAGCGCTCGCTTCATGCGGTCACCTTTCGGCCGTGGCTGCGTTGCGGTTCGTGACAACGACCTGCTGGCGTCGTTCGTCGGCCTCGACATCAGGATCTATCGTCTGGGGAGCTTCGTCCTCAGCACGGCCATGGCTGCCGTTGCGGGAAGCCTCTATGCGGTGGATGCGAGCTTCATCGATCCGACGATCGCGTCCTACACGCAGGCGTTCCAGGCGGTCGTTCAGGGGCAGGTCGGGGGCATCGCCTCCACCTTTGGCCCGGTGTTGGGTGCGTACGGCCTGACCATCCTGCCCGAAGCCCTGAACAATCTCGAGAACTCCTATCTGTTGGTGTACGGGGTCCTCTTGGTGGTGGTCATCCTCTTCTTCCGGGGTGGTCTCATAGGTGGCCTCCAGCAGTTGACTCAGGCGGCGTTGAGGCAGCGTCGGCCGCCCGTCGAGGAGAGGTCAACGTCCGCCAATGGCACTGCATTGACGCGCCCGAGCGCCCAAGGCCGCCTGACCTGGATGGAGACGAGGCCCGCGGATTCCGCGGGCACCGGTTCGGAGATCCTGCGTTGCGAGGGCGTCGTGATTCGCTACGGGGGATTGACGGCCATCGACGACGTCGACCTGTCGATCCGGCCAGGGGAACTCCTGAGCGTCGTGGGGCCCAACGGCGCCGGCAAGTCCAGCCTCTTCAATGGACTCACTGGGGCAACGCCCCTAGCCCGCGGTCGGGTGCTGTTCGACGGCTCCGACGTCACCGGCATGCTGCCTCACCGGTTGGTGAGACGGGGTATGGTCCGGACCTTCCAATCAGCGCAGCTGTTCGAGAGCCTGACCACGCTTGAAAACGCCCTGGTGGGACGCCTACGCCATCTGCGCAGACCGTTGAGCGACGTGCTGAGCGGAGGGCGTCGGGCCTCGCAGAGGGAGTTGGAGGAGCAGGAGCGCGTCGCCGGTCTGCTCGACTGGGTCGGGCTAGGCAACGATCTGCAGCGTCGTGCGGAGGAGTTGCCGATCGGCAAGAAGCAGAGGCTGGCCGTGGCCATGGCTCTGGCCACGCAGCCACGGGCGATCCTCCTGGACGAGCCACTCGCGGGCCTGAGTGATGACGCCATTCCGGGGATGCTCGACCTCTTCCGTGCAGTCTGCCAAAGTGGAATCGGGATCGTTCTTGTCGAGCACAGGATGAGGGCGGTGATGGCAGTCGCCAACCGCGTCGTCGTGCTCGACCACGGTCGGAAGATCGCGGAAGGTGCCCCGCATGAGATCGGGAACATCGAGGTCGTCGTGAGCGCCTATCTCGGATCACGATTCCGTGCTTGAGATCACTGGACTGGTCGGCGGCTACGGGAGAGTCGATGTCCTGTTCGGGGTGGACCTCTCCATCGACTCCGGGGAGATCGTCTGCCTGATCGGGCCTAACGGTGCAGGCAAGACCTCCCTGCTCCGCGCCATCTCCGGGATGCTTAAGGTGTCGAGCGGCCAGGTGAGCCTTGCGGGGAAGGACGTCACTGCCAGGAGGCCGCATGAGATCGTCCGGCTTGGCGTCGGCCACTGTCCGGAGGGACGTGAGCTGTTCAGTGACATGACCGTCATGGATAACCTGACGATGGGTGCGGTCTGGAAGGGGGATCGAGACTATCGTCGCCGCCGCATCGAGGTCATGTTCGAGGCCTTTCCTATCCTTGCGGAGAAGCGTCACGTTGCGGCGGAGAAGCTGAGCGGTGGACAACAGCAGATGCTGGCCATCGCGCGCGCCCTCATGCCGGAACCCTCACTTCTCCTACTCGACGAGCCGTCCGATGGGTTGGCCCCGAAGATCGTGGAGGAGCTCATCGAGTCCATCCTCAACATCCGCCGCGCCGGCACGACAGTCCTCCTCGTCGAGCAGGACGCAGGGCTGGCGCTCGAGGTCGCGGACCGCGCGTACGTGCTCGAGAACGGTCGGGTCGCGATCAGCGGGCTGGCCAGCGAGCTGAGATTCGACCCGCGGGTTCGCGACAGCTACCTCGGCCAAGGAAATGGAGAAGCGCCTCTTGAATCGGCCAGCGACAAGACAGACCATCACAGCTGAGCAGAAGCGGTGACCACGACGATGAGGGCATGGCGGGTATACGGCCCTGGCGACATGCGTCTGGACGAGATTGCGATCCCGGTCATCGGCGCCGGGGAGGCGCTACTACAGGTACTCAGGCTGCAGCCCAGCATCACCGAGGTGGTCGGACTTGGAGGCTCGGGTCTGGGTGCCGGCCAGATCGCCCAGGCATCAGCGGCGGGCAATCCGCTGCAACTCTTCGGCCACGAGTTCTCGGGCCGGGTGATCGCGGTCAAGGCGCCCAGCTACGGGCTGGGTATCGGCGATAGGGTTGGATCCCTGGGCCGGATCCCATGTGGGCAGTGCCGCGAGTGCAGGGGACGCAGGGCCAGGTACTGTTCGAGCGGCGAGATGCTGGGCATCACGCGGCCGGGCTGCTTCGCCGAGATGGTGGCCGTCCCGACCAAGGTTCTGGCCAGGATTCCGGACAACGTCTCCGACGAGGAGGCGGCGACGCTTCAGCCCCTCGCCTCGATGACCGCCTCCCTTAGGGGACTTGCCCCGGCTATACGCGGAGGCGGGGTGGCGGTGCTCGGCTTGGGGCTCATGGGATTGCTGGCGGTCCAGGTCCTAGCCGCCTACGGTGCGGCCCGAGTGATCGGCGTGTCCTCGAGGAGACAAGCGGTCGAGGCATGTCGCGAGCTTGGCATCGAGGCCCACCACCTGCCCACCGATGCATCCCTCCTCCGCCGGTTGGACTCATGCTGCCAGGCCGTGATCGACTGCAGCGGGATGGCCCAGCTTCCCGGACTCGCGAGAAACACCGCCGGCCTGGCCGCAGATCTGGCTCGTCCGGGTGGAACGATCGTGCAAGTGGCCCTCTACACGGAGCCGTTGCTTCTGGACACCGCGCCGTTGAAGCGCAAATGCGTCACGTATCAGCTGCCCCAGTTCTCCACGCGGAGCGACCTCAGCATGGCGGCGTCCATGGTGTCCAGCGGACAGGTTCGGGTAAAGCCGTTGCTGACACGGGCGGTACATGGCCTCGACCAGTTGCCTCTCGCCTTTGAGATGACTCTGGCCAAATCGTCGGAGAAGCTCGTCGGGCCAATACAGGTGGAGGTGTCCGGGTGAGCGCGGCGCCGGACATCATCATCTGCGATGCTCAGGTGCACGCTCCGCGACATCCGCACATCGGCCTGGTCGAGGGCATCGACGGGGACGATTTGCTCATCGAAATGGACGAGGCCGGGGTCGATCAGTGCGTTCTGGTGCCCCTGGAGCATCCCGGCGGGGATGAGATGGCAAGCAACGTCGACGCCATGGAGCTGGCGGCGAGCCATCCCTCTCGCTTCGCGGTGATGGGATGCTTCGAGCTGAGTCGGCGGGACAATGTGGCTCTCCTGCCGACCTGGAAGGCACCGGGCATGCTCGGCGCACGTGTCAGCTTCGTTCGGGACCCAAATCGGGGCCTGCTGGCCACCGACGATCTGGAATGGTTCTGGAGTGCCGCCGAGGCGGCGGACATCCCGCTCATGGTGCTGGTACCGGAGTTGGTCGACAAGGTCGCTGGGATCGCTTCCAGACATCCAGGGCTACGCCTGATCGTCGATCATCTGGCCCTGACCCCTCACGTCCGCTACGACGACCTCGGGCCCTCCATCGCGCAGCTCGCGCCCCTGGCGAAGTACCCCAACGTCGCCGTGAAGGCGTCCGCACTGCCCTGTTCGGTACCAGAGCCCTTCCCCTTTCCGTCCCTGCGCGAGCCACTCGCCCGGGTGATGGACTGGTTCGGGCCGCATCGGGTCTTCTGGGGAAGCGACCTGACGCGGCTGCCGTGTTCGTACATAGAGCTGGTCAGATTCTTTCGCGACGAACTACAGTACCCTTCGGCGACGGCGCGGACCCTGGTGCTGGGTGCCGGCTTACTCAAGTGGCTCGCATGGAACCCTGCCCCGGTGACATAACAGTGATGCCCGCTCCACATGTCCTGCCATTCCCGTTGCAGGGGACAAATGCGCTGAGGCCCGGGATTAGCTCGCGGATCGGCTCTATGCTGGGTCGGTCATGACGCGTCGGCGGGTCGCTCCCGCAAACGGACCTCCAGACTATCGGTCCAGTATCGGGGGTGACACGGTCTCTCGTATCCGACAGTCGTATCGAGAGCTCAGCAAAGGCCAGCGATGTGTGGCCGATCTAGCCCTGAAGGCTCCGGAAACGGTCGCCCTTCGATCCGCAGCCCAGATAGCCGAGGAGCTGGGGACCAGTACATCGACGGTGGTGCGGTTCGCCACCGCACTCGGATATGCCGGCGGCTACCCCGAGTTCCGACGCTCACTACAGGCTGACCTGGTGCGCGGGATCAGTACAGTGAATCGACTTCAGGTCACCGAGACGCAGCTTGCAGGCACGGGAGCTCCAGAGCTCATCCGAGACGTCCTGGAGCGCGATGCGCAGTATGTCCGAGACACCGTATCACTGATCCCCCCAGATGAGTTCCAGTCGTGTGTTCACTGGATCAACCACGCACGGCGGGTCTACATCATCGGTCTGTGGAGCTCACATGCGCCAGCCTATCTGTTGGCGCTCGGGCTGCGCTTCATCGGGAGCGAAACCCGTCTCATGGAGTCGCGAGACGGTGACGTGGCCGACGACCTCCATGGCGCATCCAGGGATGATGTCATCATCGCCGTGTCAATCCGGCGGTACGCCAGACGGGCGATTGCCGCGCTCGACCTGGCACGTGATCTGGGTCTCCGTCGGATAGCAATCACGGACAACCCCTTGGGCCCGCTGGGGGTCAGAGCTGACCGTGTCCTACCCGTCAGGAGCGGCGAGGATCGGTTCTTCAGGTCCATCACCGCGGTGGTCAGTGTTGTCAACGCTCTGGTCACCGCGTGCGTCATGGCCGATCCACGCCGGGCCGAGCGCTCGCTCGCGAGCCTCGAGGAGATTTGGGCTCGTTCCGACGCGCACGTCGCCGACACGCAGCCCGGGCACTGACGCGAAAGCGACCGAACTCATCCGAGGCCGTGGTGAAGGAGATCGCCGCCAACCAAGGGCCGACGGCGGCTTCACCTCGCACTGAGCAATGCGAGGACGCGCGCGGCACCCGCGCCATGGAGGCGGTTCATAATCCAGACCGCTGTGTCCAAAGATCTACGAACCTACAGCCGCACCCTGTACGACGGACTCTCCCGTGCTTCGGCGCGGTCCTACCTCCTCAACATCGGCTTCTCCCAAGAGGACCTGCAGAAGCCGATCGTAGGTGTCAACCACGCCTGGATCGGCACCATGCCCTGCAACTTCAACCACCGCCAGCTGGCGACCTGGGTCTCCGAGGGCGTGCGACGGGGCGGCGGCACGCCGATGGAGGTCAACACGATCTCTATCTCCGACGGGATCACGATGGGCACGGAGGGGATGAAGACCTCGCTCGTCTCCCGCGAGCTGGTCGCGGACTCGGTCGAGCTGGTCGGCCGCGCCCACTACTTCGACGCCCTCTGCTGCATCACCGGCTGCGACAAGACGGTCCCGGCCATGGCCATGGCCCTGATCCGCCTCGACCGACCCTCGGTGCTCGTCTACTCGGGCTCGATCCTGGCCGGGCGCTGGCGCGGCCGCGACGTCGCCGTGGGCGACCTCTTCGAGGCGATCGGCGCGGTCAGTGGCGGGAAGATGTCGGAGGACGACCTCAAGGACCTGGAGGCTCACGTCTGCCCCGGTGCCGGCGCCTGCGGCGGCCAGTACACGGCGAACACGATGTCGATGGTGATGGAGGTCCTCGGCCTCTCCCCCGTCGGCTACAACTCGCTGACCGCGGTCGACCCCGAGCGCGAGCCCGCCTCGAGGCGGATCGGCGAGCTGGTGATGAAGGTGCTCGAGGAGGACCTCCGGCCGAGCCGGATCCTGACCCGGGCGTCCTTCGACAATGCGATCGCCGCTGTGGCCGCCTCGGGCGGCTCGACCAACGCCGTCCTCCACCTGCTCGCCCTCGCCCGCGAGTCCGGCATCGAGCTCGACATCGATGACTTCGACCGGATCTCGAAGCGGACCCCCCTGCTCTGCGACCTCAAGCCGGGAGGCCGGTTCGCGGCCCCCGAGCTGCACCGCGCGGGCGGCATCGCCCTGCTCGTCAAGCGCCTGATCGACGGCGGGTACATCGACGGCTCCTGCTTGACCGTGACCGGTCGCACCCTCGAGGAGGAGTGCGCGAACGTCGAGGAGACGTCCGGCCAGGAGGTCGTCCGGCCGCTGTCCAACCCCTTCAGCAAGGAGGGCGGGCTGGTCATCCTCAAGGGCAACCTCGCCCCGGACGGCGCCGTGCTCAAGGTGGCCCACCACTCGCCGACCACCTTCCGAGGCACGGTCCGGGTCTTCAACCGGGAGGAGGACGCGCTCAGCGCCGTCCTCTCCAATCAGATCCAGCCGGGCACGGCGCTGGTCATCCGCTATGAGGGCCCCAAGGGCGGGCCGGGCATGCGGGAGATGCTGCAGGTGACCGGGGCCCTGGTCGGCCAGGGCCTGGGCGACTTCTGCTGCCTGATCACCGACGGCCGGTTCTCCGGCGCCACCCAGGGCCTGATGATCGGCCACGTCGCCCCCGAGGCGGCGGTCGGAGGCCCGCTCGCCGCACTGCGCGACGGCGACATCCTCTCGGTCGACGTGCCCGCCCGGACCGTCGATGTCGAGGGCGTCGACATCGCCGAGCGGCTCCGGGACTGGACCCGGCCCGAGGCCCGCTACCGCACCGGCGTCATGGCGAAGTACGCCGGCGAGGTGACCCAGGCCAGCGACGGGGCGGTGACCCTCCCCGCATGAGGGCGGGCATCATCCACCCCGGTGAGATGGGGGCGGCGGTAGCCGCCGCCCTCGTCGACCGTGGCCACCAGGTCTCCTGGGCCTCCCGGGGCCGGAGCGCGGACACCGCGCGCCGTGCCGCCGAGGCCGGTCTGGGCGACGCGGCGACCGTGGAGCGACTGGTCGATGGGTCGGAGGTGATCCTCTCCGTCTGCCCACCCCACGCCGCCCTGGCCGTCGCCGACGAGGTCGGGGGCCTCGGCTTTCACGGCACCTACCTCGACGCCAACGCCATCTCCCCCGCGACTGCCGAGCGGGTCGCCGACCGCGTCACCGCGGGCGGCGCCACCTACGTCGACGGCGGCATCGTCGGCAGCCCGCCCCGCCAGGCGGGGACGACCCGGCTCTATCTCTCCGGAGAGGGCGCCGAGGGCCTCGCCCGCGACCTCTTCCTCGATTCGCGTCTGGAGGCCGTGGTCCTTCCCTCCTCGGCCTTCGCGGCCTCGGCCCTGAAGATGGTCTACGCCGGCTGGACCAAGGGCTCGGCGGCGCTGATCCTGGCAATCCGGGCAGCGGCCCGCCGCCACGGCGTCGAGGCCGACCTGGCGGCGGAGTGGGCGCGCTCCGGTCCGGGGCTGGAGGGTCGCGTCGAGGCCGCCGCCGGCTCCGCTCGCGGCAAGGGCTGGCGCTGGATCGGCGAGATGGAGGAGATCGCCGCCACCCTCGAGCAGGCCGGCCTGCCCGCCGGCTTCCACCTGGCCGCGGCCGACGTGTACCGGCGCACTCCCCGTGGGGAGATCGGGCCGGACATCCTGGACAGGGTCCTGGACGAGCTGCTGGGGGCGTGACGGAGCCCGCGGACGGGCCAATGCTCTCGCGGCTCGCCCTCGACGAGCAGGCGGCGGCGCTGCGCCGTGTGCTGTCCGCCAACGCCGTGCTCGAGGAGGTGCTGGGCAGGAGCGCGAGGCTGCGGCTCCCCGGCTGGTACGTCGCCGCCGGCTGCCTCTTCCAAACCGTCTGGAACGTCATGACCGGCCGCCCCGCCGGCCATGGGATCCGCGACTACGACCTCTTCTACTTCGACGGCGGCGACCTCTCGTGGGAGGCCGAGGATGCCGTCGTCAGGGCGGGCCGCGTGGCCTTCACCGGCGTCGACGCCGAGGTCGAGATCCGCAATCAGGCGCGCGTCCATCTCTGGTACGAGGAGCGGTTCGGGGTGCCCTGCGCGCCACATGCGTCGACCGAGGCGGCGATCGACTCCTTCGCCGCCACCACCTGCTGCCTGGGCGTGCGCCTCGAGACCGACGGCCGGTGGCGCCTCTACGCCCCGCACGGGCTGGCCGATGTCTTCAACCTCCTCCTCAGGCCGAACCCGGTCCTCGCGCCACGAGACGTGTACGAGGCCAAGGCTGACCGCTGGCGCCGGAGCTGGCCAGAGCTCACGGTGCTGCCATGGCCCTCGACGAAGGCCGGCCGAGGCCCCCGGGGCTGATCAGCGGCCGAGGAGGGGCTGCCCCGCTCCCGCCGGCGATGGATCATCCAGATAGAGCCGACGGCGAGGTGCCGGCGGGTGGCATGGAGGTTCAGGCGGGCGGCCAGCCGACGCTGTCGAACTGCAGCCGCCAGCCGGTCCAGCCGGTGTCCGCGCTCTTGAAGGGGATCAGTGTCACCTTCACGCCGTTGAGCACCATCCGGTGGTACTGACCGGTGGCCCCCACGTTCGCGGTCACCCAGGAGGTCACCGTCTGCTGATCGGCGGAGGAGGAGAAGACAAGGTCGACCATCCCCGGAGCGAACTGCATGATGTGACCGTTGACGACGCTGGCGGCGGTGCCGGGCGGCGTGTTCACCAGGTAGTGCATCTCCTCCTCTCCGGATCCGGAGGTGTTCTGCGCGTCAGCCTCCGCGTAGAGGGCGCTCTGGGTGGTCGAGCAGAACGGACCGGCGGACAGGCTCTGGCACGACAGCCCGGCCGAGGAGTAGTAGGCCGTTGCCGACGCCGGGGTGACCCGGGGCAGGGCACCGCCCTTGGGGATGGTGGGGCTGGGGACACCGTGCGAGACCAGCAGCGTCATCTGCGACGCGGAGGGCGAGGTGTCCGTGAAGAGGCCTATGTTCTCGAAGACCCCGTCGCTGGTGGGCCCGATCGCGTCCGAGTTGCTGGTGCCGGCGTTCTTCTGCAGCCAGCGCGACGCGGTGGCCCGGTGGGCCGAGTCGGCGGCGGCGTCGAGGATGGTCTCGAAGAAGGGCGTCGAGAAGGCGACGGTGCTGGCGTTGGCGTTGGGATCCAGGTTGTCCGCGGTGGCGCTGACCTCCGCCAGGTTCCCGTTCGCGGCGATGCCGGTCACCATCTCCAGGCCGCCCTGCCCCAGATAGCAGGTCGTGGACGGGACGTCGGTGGTCGCTGAGGCCTGGCAGCTGAATCCCTTCTGGGTCAAGGTCGCGGCCAGCTGCGACGGGCCGCCCCAACCCTGCTTCTCGGGCGCCGGCGACGCCGGAGGGTGGTGCCCTCCCGACGCCGCCCCCTGACCGGAGGTGCTCGTGTCGCGCTGTCTCGTCAGGAGGAATCCGGCGGTCGCCGCGACCAGGAGGAGCAGGATCGCGCCGGCGGCGGCCACGGCCCAGATCGAGCCGGGGGGCGAACCCGGGTGGCGATTCGAAGACGGTGTGGGGAAGCCCCGCGCGGCCGGCATGGGAGCCGGGGGGTACGCGGGCTGCCACTGCTGGCCGTCCCACACCCAGCGGCCGTCCGGCGAGCCGGGGCGAGGGTCGTTGTCCACGAGCAGACGATCCTATCCGGTCGAGACGCGCCGCGTCGACCGGCCGGTCCCGCAGGTCGGGAGGGGCGGACTCCGACGGCACCGCCCCTCCCGCACTCAGCGCTGCGCCGACTCCAGGTTCAGCCAGCGGACCTCCTCGGGAGTCAGCTCGATGCCGAGGGCCTGGAAGGAGGTCCTGGTCTCGGAGAGCTGGCGGGGGCCGATCAGCGGGAACGTCGGGAAGGGCTGGCTGAGGACGTAGGCGAGGGCGATCGTCACCGTCTCGACGCCACCCTCCTTGGCCAGCTGCCGCGCCCGCTCAAGGCGCTGGAAGTTGTCCTCGGCGTACCAGCAGCGGACGAGCTCCTCGTCGCTTCGATCCGCCGGGTCGGCGCGCACGAAGAAGCCCCGGGCCTGGCTCGACCAGGGCATCAGCGGCGTCTGCGTCTCCGTCAGCCAGGCCCGCCAGTCATGGTCGGCGGCGCTGGCGCAGCCGGCCCAGGGCGGCTCCACCATGCGCGCCAGACTGAAGTTGTTGCTGACCACCCGGAAGCCCTGGGCGCCGTTCTCGGCGGCCCACGCGTTCGCCTCCTTGAGCCGCTCCAGCGACCAGTTGGAGGCGCCGTAGACATGGATCCGTCCCGCTCGCCGGTGCTCCTCGAGGACCGAGATGAACTCCCCGACCGGTACCTCGAGGTTGTCGCGATGCATGAGGTAGATGTCGGCGTAGTCGGTGCCCAACCGCTGCAGGCTGAACTCGAGCTGGCTGCTCAGGTGGTCGGGGTCGCAGAAGGGCGTGTGCGCCCCCTTGGCCAGGATCACCGCCTGGTCGCGGACACCCCGCCGACGGATCCAGTCGCCGAGGTTCTTCTCGGCGAGGCCGGACATGTAGATGTAGGCGGTGTCGAAGCAGGTCCCGCCCCGCTCGAAGTAGTCGTCCAGCATCACCGCCGTCTGCGGCCAGGTGCGCTGGTTGTCGACGCCGAGCACGAGCCGCGACATCGGCTTGCCCACGCCCTCGACCTCGCCGTAGGCCATGGCGGCGCCGGCCCGCACGGCCAGCGTCCGCCCGTGCAGTGGGCGGTCCTGGCCGGGACCGTCGGGATCCTCGGTCGGGTAGGTCAGCCCGATCTCGGCCCGCCACCGGTCGAGGGTCCGGATGTTGCCCAGCGAGTCGTCCCAGCTCATCGCCGGCGACTGCCGCCGTTCGAGGTTGGCCGCCAGCGAGTCCGCCTCCAGGGCGTAGGCATCGTCCTGGTTGCCGACCTCGATCACCTCGGCCGCCTCGTCCCCGCCCCTGGTCAGCAGGATGCGGCCCTCCTTGGGCGTGAAGGCGTTGGACACCATCAGGGTGCCCTCGGTGCCGACGACCCGGGCCATGTTGTCGCCCGCCTGGCGGATGCCGCACCCGATCTGGGCGAGGATGCCGCCGTCGAACTCGAGCGAGGCGATCGCGGTATCGTCGATGCCGAACTTCCCGATCTTCCCCGTCGCCCGCACCTCGATCGGCTCGACCGAGTCACGGCCCAGGGCGGCGGCGGCCAGGAACCGGGCGATGGAGGCGCTGTAGCAGCCGACGTCGAGGATGCCGCCCCCGCCCAGGGCGGGATCGATGAGCCTGCTCTCCAGACCGGCCCGGCTGTTGAAGCTGAAGAAGGACTGGATCAGGCGGACCTCCCCCACCGTGCCGTCCCTGACCATCTGGGCCAGGCGCACGGTCTGGGGGTGGCAGCGGTACATGAACGCCTCCATCAGGAAGACGTCGTTGCGCCGCGCCGCCTCGATCATGGCCATGACCTCGGCCTGGTTCATGGCCAGCGGCTTCTCACACAGGATGTGCTTGCCCGCCTCGGCGGCCCGGATCGACCACTCCGCGTGCATCGGATGCGGAGTGGCGACGTAGACGGCGTCGATCGATTTGTCGTCGAGCAGCGCCTCGTAGCTGCCGTAGGCCCGCGGGAGGCCGTGCTCGGCGGCGAAGGCGCCGGCCTTGTCGCTGCTCCGGCTCCCGACCGCCACCACCTCGCCAGTGGCGGACGTGGCGACGCCGCGGGTGAACACGCCGGCGATGCGTCCGGCCCCCAACACCCCCCAGGAAAGTCGTGTGCTCATCCTCCTCACCGTACAGAAGCTCATCCCCGGATGCCTCGATGGGCGAGGAACCCCCGACCGCCGTCCAGGACCTTGACGGCGATGGGGCACCGCCACCATCGCCGACGAGCGGACGATCGCCCAACGCGTAGCCGCCGTCACCGAGGAGCTCTCCCATCCGTCACCGCCCCTCTCCGCCCCCGAGGCCGCACGTGAGATGCAGGAGACGGCGGGAGATGGCGGCGGGCTGGGTCGCATGATCGTTGACGCGGTCTGCGAGCCGAGTGCGCGAATCCTGGGCGACCGCGCGCCCGGTCGCGGGGACCGGGAGATCGGCGAAGGAGCCTGTTCAACGTGGTTGACGCGAACCCGAGCTCAAGGAGAGCCGACCCCCCATCGCGCGCCACTAGGCGACGTCGGCGATGAGCAGGCGACCGCGGATCAGCAACGCGACGGGTGGGGGAGCGTCACCAGCCCCCTGGCCGACGACGCATGCCTCGCTCCCCCGGACTGCTCGCTCCCCAAAAACGAAACGACGGGGGACGCCTCAGCGCCCCCCGTCGCCCGACGTCCGCTTAGAAGACCGCCTGCTCCGTCTGGGAGTCGAACAGATGCATCCGCTGCTCATCGAGGAAGAGGCGGACGTTGTCGCCGATCGAGGCCTTGAACTGGGGCTCGACCCGGGCGATCACGTCATCGCCACCGATGCGGCCGTAGAGGTACTGGTCGGCGCCCAGAACCTCGACCACGTCGATGCGCATGTCGACGGTCGGGGCAGATCCGTTGGCCGAGCGCGGCGGATGCTCGGTCAGGTCCTCGGGACGGATCCCGAGAAGGCCCTTCTGCAGTCCCGGCGCCTTCTTCAGCTCGAGCTCGAAGCCGGACGACTTCGCGGTCGTGCCGTTGACGGTTACGGGGAGGAAGTTCATCTTCGGGCTGCCGATGAACCCGGCGACGTAGACGTTGGCGGGGGTGTCGTAGATCTCCCGCGGCGGCGCCACCTGCTGGAGGACGCCGTCGCGGAGCACCGCGATGCGGTCGCCCATCGTCATCGCCTCGGTCTGGTCGTGGGTGACGTAGATGAACGTCGTCGCCAGGTCGCGGTGAAGCCGCTGCAGGTTGACGCGCGTCTCGACGCGCAGCTGGGCGTCGAGGTTGGACAGGGGCTCGTCGAGCAGGAAGACCTGCGGGCTTCGGACGATCGCCCGTCCCAACGCGACGCGCTGGCGCTGACCGCCGGAGAGCTGTCGGGGCTTTCGAGTCAGCAGTTCGCCCAGGCCCAGCATGTTCGCTGCTTCCTTGACCTTGGACTCGATCTCCTGCTTCTTCGTGTGACGCATCTTGAGCCCGAACGCCATGTTGTCGTAGACGCTCATGTGCGGGTAGAGCGCGTAGGACTGGAACACCATGGCGATGTCGCGCTCGCGGGCGGGGACGTCGTTGACGACCCGCTCGCCGATGCGGATGTCTCCCTCAGACACCTCCTCCAAGCCGGCCAGCATCCGCAGCGCGGTCGACTTACCACAGCCGGACGGGCCGACCAGAACCATGAACTCGGTGTCCTTGACCTCGAGCGTCAGGTCCTGCACGGCCGCCGTATCGGCTGAGAACCGCTTCGTTACGTGGTCGTAATTTACGGATGCCATTACGTTGCATGCTAGCGCGTGAACCGCCTTCCTGCACATCGCCACGCTCATTTGCATGCAGATGCTTGCGCTTGCCCGAAGAAGCATCGTGTCCACAGCGTGCGATCGAGGCCAGAGTAAGGGAAAATCGGAGGCGGCAAAGGACCCGCCCGGGAACGCCATGCGTTGCCTGGGATGACATTCCGATCGCAAGCGGCAAGGAGAACCTTTCTGATGGGCATCTTCGGGCACGAGGTACGACGCGAGTTCATCGCTCGGCCGGATCAGTCCAAGAACGACATCCTCTACAAGTGGCCTGACACCAACATCCGGCGCTGGACCCAGCTGACCGTCGAGCAGGACGAGCTGGCGGTCTTCTTCCGCGACGGCCGCGTGCAGGGCACGATCCCTCCGGGCAGGGTCACCCTGGACAGCTCGGAGATCCCCTTCCTCGGGATCCTGGTCGACGCCGCCAGCGGCGGCAACCTCTTCAAGACCGAGATCTACTTCGTCTCCACCCACGAGTTCCCGAACCTGCCCTTCGGGGGCATGGTCGACAACGTGGTCGACCCGGAGACCCAGCTCGCGGTCGGGCTCCGCGTCTTCGGCGACTACTCCCTGAAGGTGGTCGAGCCGCAGTCCCTGATCGTGAACCTGGTCGGGACGCAGCAGCTGCAGACCAACGACCAGGTCACCGACTGGATGCGCGACCAGCTGGTCAAGGTCTTCCGCAGCGCGGTGACCAGCCACATCGTCAGCAACAACTGGCCGATCCTCGGCATCGCCAGCAAGACCCAGGAGATCGAGCAGCAGACGCTGGGCGAGGTCCAGTCGCAGGTGACCCCCTACGGCATCCAGATCGTCCGCCTCGGCAACTTCACGATCTCCATCAAGGACGACGACGAGGCGACCCTGAAGAACTACCGGAAGGACGTGCAGTACACGCGCCTGGCCGGCGGCTTCCAGCAGTACGGCGCCGGTGAGGCGCTCAAGGGCATCGGCCAGGGCGCCGCGCAGGGTGGCGGTGAGGCCAGCCCGGCGATCCTCGGCATCGGCATGGGCCTGGGCAACATGGTCGCCGGCCAGGCCGCCGGCGGCGCCGCCCAGCAGATCCAGGTCCGCTGCCCGAAGTGCGGGTCGCTGAACACGGAGTCGGCCAAGTTCTGCGCCAGCTGCGGCGAGAGCCTGAGCGCGGCTCAGGCGCATCCGCAGGCGGCAGGCGAGGCCTGCCCCAAATGCGGCACCGCGAATCCGCCCGGAGCCAAGTTCTGCGCCAGTTGCGGCAGCCAGCTGGTCGCTCCCGAGCCGGTGTGCACGCAGTGCGGCACCAAGAACGCGGCCGGCGCCAAGTTCTGCGCCAACTGCGGCAACAACCTCCAGGCGCAGAGCGGTCAGGCCCAGCCGCCAGCGACCCCCCAGGGCTGAGACCGGTCGTCGTGAATCGGGCGAGAGGCCTTATCCGCATCTGCCTGCTCGCCGGTGTCGTCGCCGCGGCGCTGGCTCTGGGATTGCCCATCTTCGTCCTCGCCCGCGGTGGCGGCGGAAGCCACGGCGGCTTCTCCGGCGGTGGAGGCGGGGGCGGCTTCAGCGGCGGTGGTGGCGGCGGGTTCGGCGGAGCCGGTGGCTTCGGCACCGGCGTCGGCATCGCATCCGGTGGCGGCGGGGGCGGCACCGTGATCGTGGTCATCCTGGTCGTGGTGTTCCTCCTCTACGTCGCCAGCCGCTCGCGGCGCGGGGGTCGGGAGGGGCTGGCGGCACCGGCGCCCCGCCGGCCGGCGCACGGGCCCAGCCTCTCCGTGCGGGAGGGCCTGGACGCGATCAAGGCCAAGGACCCCGAGTTCGAGGCCGAGACCTTCCTGCAGCACGCGCAGATGGCCTTCTTCCTGGTCAAGCGGGCCTTCCAGGAGCAGAACGTCCACGGCGCCCGCGCCTACCTCAACCCCGCCCTTTACGCCCCATGGAAGGCGGAGGTTGACCAGGTCCAGGCCAACGGGCAGCGCTGGGTGCTGGAGAACCTCAACGTCCGCGGCATGCACGTGCCCGAGGTGCGCTCAACCCTGAGCGGCGACACCATCGTCGTGCACTTCGACGTCGTCTCCGACAACAAGCTGGTCGACGCCAAGACCGGGCGGGTGCTGGGCGGCGGCGAGGAGGACATCCGCTACGGCGAGCGCTGGACCTTCCAGCGAGGTCCCCGTGCCAAGACCGTCGCCTCCGGCGGCGTGATCGCCAGCCACTGCCCCAACTGCGGCGGCCTGCTCAAGCTCGACGACGACGGCCGCTGCGACTTCTGCGGCGCCGACATCCCCAGCGGCGAGTACGACTGGACGGTGACGCGGATCGCGTCCGACGCCTTCCTCGGCGCCGACACCAGCCAGGCGCTGGGCGCCACCCCGCTCTCGCCGCAGGCCGGCATCGAGCAGATCCGGAGCGCCGATCAGGCCTTCGACCCCGAGGCCTTCTACCGCCGGGCCGGCGACGCCTTCCGGGCCCTCCAGGAGGCGTGGCAGCAGCGGGACCTGACCTCGGCTCGCACCTTCATGAGCCCCGGGCTGTTCGCCGGCTGGAGCGCCCAGGTGGAGCAGCTGATCGAACTCCACAAGAGGAACGTCCTGGAGGGGCTCCGCATCGACCAGATCGAGCCGATGAAGGTCGTCCACGGCGAGACCTACGACGACTTCACGGTCAGGATCACGGCCACCTGCGCCGACTACGAGGTGGACGACCGCACCGGGCGGGTGGTCTTCGGCAGCCGGCAGCCGAGCACGTTCAGCGAGTACTGGACCTTCCAGCGCTCGGTCACCGCCAAGACCGCCGAGCACGGCCTGATGGACAAGGTCTGCCCCAACTGCGGGGCGCCGCTCGAGATCAACCAGATCGGCGAGTGCCGATACTGCAACGCGGCGGTCACCAGCGGCAAGTTCGACTGGGTGCTCTCGCGGATCGAACAGGAGGGCGAATATGCCGGCTGACGACGAGGCGCAGCGACCGCCCGAGGTCGCCGAACCTCAGCGGCGCGATCCGCTGTCTCCCGAGCCGGGGCAGCCGCTCGCCCCCGCCCCCCAGTCGTCGGATCAGCTGCAGCCCGGCGCGGGCAGACCGATCGCGCCCATCCCATCCTCGGTCGGGCCGCCGATCCCCGACTCCGTGATCAACCGGCTGGCCGGGATCGGCGGGCTTCTCCTGGTCGTCGGTGCCGGCGTCCTGTTCCTGATCCTGCTCGGGTTCGTGATCTGGTTCGTGGTCACCCACCTCTGAGACAGGCCACCGCCTCAGCGGGATCCGCGTTTCGGCCGGGCGGCATCGGCGATCCGCGGGTACGTCCAGCCGCCGCCCTCGAGCAGGATCCTTCGGCTCGGTTCCGTCCGCCGGCGGGGCGTCGGCCGGCGGTCCGGCCCCTGCTCCGGCGGCGGACCGACATGCCCTTCAGATCGTCCTCACCAGCCACACGGCTATGAAGCAGGCGGCTCGCGGGGCGAACTCGGGATCGTGCGTCGCCATCGCCTGCCGCCAGGCGAGGAGCGCCCGCCGGCGGTCACCCTGCAGCAGACGCATGAGACCGAGACCGAAGGCCGCCGCCCCCTTCGAGCCAGGATCCTGCAGGTCAAATGCCCGCTGGTACGCCAGAGCGGCGGCCTCGAGCCTGCCGGCTCGATATTCCCGCTCGGCGAGGCGCAGGTGGGTATCGGGATCGGGGGGTGAGGGGCGCATCTCCGCGCCCCAGCCTCACACCGACCCGGTCGCCACTGGCAATCGGACGTTTGGCCCGCGACCAGGGCTTACGACCGACCGATGATTCCGTCCCGCTCGGCCCACAGGGCCGCCTGGGTACGGTCGGCGGCGCCGATGCGCTGGAAGGTCCTGCTCAGGTGCGCCTTCACCGTTTTCTCGCTGATGCCGAGCTGAGACGCGATCTGTTTGTTCGCCAGTCCTCTGCGGACCAGACCGAGCACCTGGCGCTGGCGGGCCGTCAGCACGGGCTCGGGCGACCCCGGGCCGATGAGCGCCAGCGCCGCCTTCAGGCCGCCCGCCGACTCGCCACGTGCCGCGGCACGGACGGCGTCCCGAAGCGCGTCGGGGCCGGCGTCACGGGGAAGGAGGCCGATCGCGCCCGCTTCGACCGCAGCCAGCACCAGCTCGCGATCCCCTGGGTCGGCGAGCACGACGACGTTGACCGCCGGGCGTATTCGAGCAATGGCGTCGATGCCCGGCATGGATACATCCACCAGGGCCACCCGGGGATGCGTGGCCCTCACCGCGCGGGCCGCCGACACGGCGTCGTCCACCTCGGTCACTACCTCGATCTCCTCGTCATCCGCGAGCACCCTGGCCAGACCCGCGCGAACTGTCGGATGGGCGTGGACGACCAGGACACCGACCTTGGCCGGCTCGACCCGCCGCGGGGCACGAGCGCGGGGCGGCCGGCGCGGGGAGCGCCGCTCGCGCCACATGTGCCTGCGCAGTGCTGCGTCCAGGCTCTTGGGGGACGGATGGCGATCGCGCAGATCGTCCAGCGCCAGGCGGATGACGTCGGCCGGGGTGCAGGAGAGGCCGGCCATGCCCGCGGCGAGCTCACATACCCATCCGTAACGGTCGCCGACGATCGAGGAGACAACCTCATCCTCCTCCCCGCTCGGCTGGTGTCGCGCCTCCGGCGCCGAGCTCATCTGGCTCGGCGGCGCGGCGCCTTCCCGGCCGACGCCTTCTCCTCGGCGCGTTGCTTCTTGGCCTCCGCGACGGACCGCTTGAGCGCGTCCATCAGGTTTCCGACACCGGCCGCGGGCTGGGAGGCCGCGATCACATCGGCATCCGCGATCTTCGCGTTCAGGGCGCGCATCAACGCCTGGTGGTAATCGTCCTGGTAGCGGCCGGGATCGAAGGTGGGGTGAAGGAGCGTCTCGACCAGGCTGCGAGCCATGCTCATCTCGTTGGAGTGGATGCTGATCTCGCCATCGCGGCTCGCGATCCCGTCCACCGGGCGGATCTCGTCCGGCCAGTGGAGCGTATTCAGCAGGAGGGTCCCGGCCAGCGGCTGCAGCGCGCAGAGATGCTCACGGTCACGGAAGGCGACCTTGGCGATGGCGACCGCGCCGACCTCTTCGAGCGCCAGCTGGAGAAGGCGATACGGCTTCCGACCGAGCTCTTCGGGTTCCACGTAGTACGCGCCCTTGAAGTAGAGGCTGCCCGCGATCTCACGGGTGGGCACGAACTCGGAGATGGTGATGGTCCGGGTCGTGGGCAGTGGCAGCTGGTCAAGGTCGGCGTCGTCGATGACGACATAGCTGTCAGCCGAGACCTCGTAGCCCTTCTGCACGTCCGCGAAGGGGACCTCGTGGTCCCCGACATCACACCACCGCTTGTAGCGGATTGGTGCCTGGTGGTCGCCGCAGAGCTGTCGAAACGACGCAGCGTGGGACTCGGTGGCCACGTAGAGACGAACGGGAACGCTGACCAACCCGAAACTTATGACGCCGCGCCACATGGAGCGAGGCATGATCCGGATTTCATCCTACGGGCGAATCGAGCGCATGCATCAGCGATCTGGCAGGGGCGGGCGGGGGCGTCTCGGAGCTGCACGGCGGGCGCACCATTCCTGACCGCGGGGAGATGGCTGCTGCAACATTGATGGGAGCAGCGATATGCCCAGGTTGCCCGAGCGCTCGGCGCCCGGCGATCTGCGGTCAATGGTGGAAGGAGATCAGCGATGCGCGGAACCGCGCTCGGCCTCGGGATCGGCGGCGCCGTGGTCGGCATCCTCGTCTGGATCATCGAGGGCCTGACCGGCGTCGTCGTCACCAGAATCCACGCCTACGGCGGGCACGCGATCAGCGCTCACGCCTGGGGCACGTTGACGCTGGCCATGATCGGCCTCGTCGGCGGCGGACTCACGATCGGCAAGCCGCGCCTCTCGAGTGGCCTGTTGATCATCGCCTGTCTCGGCGGCTTCTTCACCGCGGGCATCTACTGGACCCTGGCGGGAGCACTGCTCTTGGTGGCGGCGCTCATGGCGTTCCTGGGCCGCAACTCCGGCCGCCGGCCGATGCCCTCGGGCATCCCCGCCGGGGCCATGTGGTCGGATGACGGCCGGTGGTGGTGGGATGGAACCCGGTGGCAGCCGGCCGTCCAGCCCAGGGATCGCTGACCGGGATCGAAAGGGCGGTCCTGGCCGGGGCAAGGGGCCGGGAGGCGGGTCCGCGGGCGCGGCGACACCTGGACCGCCGCCGCCCTGGATCAGCCGGTCCCGACCGCCCTTCGCACCGCCCTCACCGTCTCTCCGGCCACCTCCCGTGCGCGGCCGGCGCCGTCGTCGAGCGCCCGGCGGAGCCCTGCCTCGTCCGCCCTCAGCGCCAGGTAACGCTCCCGTACCGGAGCCAGTTCGCGGTCGACGGCGGCGAGCAGCGCCGCCTTGGCCTCGGCGTAGCCGATCCCCTCCAGATAGCGGCGGCGCAGATCGTCCACCTCTGCGGGTGTGGCGAAGTTGCGGTGGAGGGAGAAGACCGGGCAGGTGTCGGGATCCTTGGGCTCACCCGGTCCCCTGGAGTCGGTCCGGATGCGGGCGATCAGGCGACGCAGCTCCTCGGGCGTGGCGAAGAGCGGGATGACGTTGTCGTAGCTCTTGCTCATCTTCCGGCCGTCGGTGCCGGGCACGGTCGCGGTGCGCTCGTCGACGACGACCTCGGGGACGCGCAACACCGGTCCGTAGCGGTGGTTGAAGGCGATGGCGAGGTCCCTCGCGATCTCGACGTGCTGCTGCTGGTCGCGGCCGACCGGCACCAGGTCGCCGCCCAGGGCGAGGATGTCCGCCGACATCAGGACCGGATAGGTGTAGAGGCCCATGTTGACGGCGTCGTCGTCAGGACGCCCCGCCTCGCGGTTGCCGGCGACCGCGGCCTTGTAGGCGTGGGCGCGGTTCATGGCGCCCTTGGGGGTGACCGCGCTCAGCACGCACGCCACCTCGAAGATCTCAGGTATGTCGGACTGGCGGTAGAGGATGTCGCGCTCGGGGTCGACCCCCAGCGCCAGGAAGGTGGCGGCCAGGTCGAGGCTCAGGCTGCGCAGCCGTTCCGGGTCGAGCTGCGTGTTGAGGGAATGGACGTCGGCGATGAAGAGGAGTCGCCGCTCCTCGGTCAGCCGGAGGGCGGGCCGGAAGAAGCCGAGGTAGTTGCCGAGATGCACGGTGCCGGTCGGCTTGATGCCGGAAAGGAGCGTGGGCATGAGAGGTCTCCTGGCTGGTCACAGCGGCAGCTGGGCGCCGCGCGGACGTGTGTCGTCGGGTCGGGGAAAGGAGTGTTAGCGGCTAACGCCGCCAGAGCCAGGAGGCGCGCGACGCCGCCGTCAGGGCGGCGACGGGCGCGAGGAGACGGGACGCGGACGACACGCCTCGATCATAGCGTGGGGTCAGGAGCGGCGGAGCAGGGCGATGTGCCCGGGCCTGCTGCCGTTGGCCCCCACCATCGTGTATTCGGAGGATCGGACCTCGGCGAAGCGGTCGACTCCGAAGGTGGCGGCCACCACCCTCCTCGTCACCGGGATGCAGCGCTCCCCGGCGGACATGCCCCGCACCAGCAGCCAGCCGCCCGGGCGCAGCACCCTGGCGACCTCGGCCGCGTACTGGGCCCGGCCCGCGGCCGGGACATGATGGAGCAACCCCCGATCGTTGACGAAGTCGACGCTGGCGTCCTCGACCGGGAGCTCGCGCACGTCGCCGAGGCGGAGGTCCAAGGTGACCCCCGCGGCGGCCGCCCGCTCGGCGGCGATGGCGAGCGCCGTCGAGCTGATGTCGACGCCGATGGTCTCCAGCCCCAGAGAGGCGAGATAGACGGCCTCGGTGCCGGCGCCGCAGCCGGCGTCCAGGGCGACCACGCCGATCGCGGGGCCGAGCCCCAGCACCGTGCCCACCAGCTCGGGCGAGGGCCACGGGGTATCCCAGAGCCCGATATCATCGCCCTCCCGGTAAGCCCGATCCCAGCCGTTCGCGTCCACTCCGCCCATGGTGGAGGAGAGGGAGCCGTGCACGTCAAGCTGGCAAGCGGGATCGGGCGCCCAAGTGGCCGCCAGTCGCCGCCGGTTGATCCGGTCAGACGTCACCGCCGCACGACCCGTTCTCGGCACCACGCTTCAGTCGTGATGACCCCCGAGCGCGTCTCCCAGGAGTCGCGCCGCCGACGCGGCCGTATCGAACGTCATGATCGAGGAGGCGAGCCGCCCCTCCCGGACCGTGTGCCACTCGTTGAGGAGCATGGACGCCGAACCCTTCCCCGTTTCGACGTCGATCTCGTAGAGCGTGGACACCTCGGTCCCGATCGAGCACTGACGAACCACCCTGAAGCCCCGCAGAAACCGCCGCTTCTCCTCGGCACCAGCGAAGAACGTCTCCCTGGAAGCGGTTCCCTCGATCAGTGGCGCACGGAAGGTGAAATCCTCCCGCACCATCTCGACGGCCCTGGTCAGGCTCCCCACCAGAAACGCACTGAGGAACTCCGTGACCGTTTCCGCCGCAGTCCCTCCGCGATCGGCCTGCGCGCTCATCGTGACGACCTCCTCTGCATCCAGTTAACTTTGACAATGCCGTCAAGGATATGGACGCGCCGCAACTTTGTCAACGGTGTCAGAGTTACCTGGACATGACACGGGAGGCTCAGCGGGCCGATGCCCGGCGGAGTGCGAGGCTGGTGCTCGAGGCGGCGGAGCGGATCCTCGCCGATCGTCCTGAGGCGGGGCTTGAGGACATCGCGCGCGTCGCCGGCGTCAGCCGGCAGACCGTGTACGCGCACTTCCCATCACGGCGAGCTCTGGTCCAGGCCGTGCTCGACCGCATCACTGGCGAGGCAGCGGCCTCCATCGACCGAGCCGAACCCGAACGGGGCCCGGCCACGGGCGCCGTCGTACGCCTGATCGATGCGAGCTGGACCATGCTCGAGCGCTATCCGCTGCTGCTCTCCCCCGGGATCTCGTCAGCGGACGGAGAAGGAGATCGGGAGCGGCATGCTCCCGTGTTCGAGCGTCTCGAAGCGCTCCTTCGCCGCGGCCAGGCTGCGGGCGAGTTCGACCCAGACCTCTCACCGAGCTGGTTCCTCTCCGCCACGGTCGCGCTCGGCCACGCCGCCGGCGGGGAGGTCAGGGATGGACGGATGAAGTCGGACCAGGCGAGGCTCGCCTTTCGGGCTGCCGTGCTCCGGATCCTCGGAGCCGGTCGGGCGTCAGGCACGGAGGATATGCCGCCCACCCACCGAAGCTGAGCCCCGAAGCGCCCCCCCCGGCTCAGGGGCGGCCTCGGTGGGTCAGGCGTCAAGCTGTTGAGGGGGATCTCCCGCCGGCGGCGGCCCCCGCACCTCGGCAGCTGATCCGTGGAGGAGGACGTCCGTGAAGATCACCGCCATCGAGACCATCCCCGTCGATCGCTACCTCTTCTGCCGGGTGCACACCGACGAGGGCATCACCGGCCTCGGGGAGTCCGGCGCCTGGGGGTTCCTGGAGGCCTCGGCGGCCGCGATCGAGACCTTCAAGCGCTACCTGATCGGCCAGGACCCGCTGCGGATCGAGCACCACTGGCAGTACCTCTACCGCTGGACCCACTTCCGCGGCGCGGCGATCATGGGCGCGCTCAGCGCCATCGACATCGCCCTCTGGGACATCGCCGGCAAGCACTTCGGGGTTCCCTGCCACCAGTTGCTCGGCGGCCCGACCCGGGACAGGGCGCGGGTCTACTACCACGTCTTCGGCGGCAGCCGGGAGGAGCTGGTCCGAGGCTGCGTCGACGCCAAGGAGCAGGGCTTCACCGCCGTCGGCCACCTGACCCCGTTCACCGACGCGCCGCGGGGACAGCGCTACTTCCAGACCCACGCCAGCCGGATGAACGAGGCGATCGAGACCGTCCGCCAGTACCGCCAGGCGGTCGGCGACGGGGTCGACCTCTGCGTCGAGATCCACCGCCAGCTGACCCCCGCCGAGGCGATCGTGCTGGCCCGCGGCATCGAGCCCTACCGGCCCTACTTCTACGAGGACCCGACGCTGCCCGACAACTTCGACGCCATGGCCCTGATCGCCAGCCACATCTCCATCCCCATCGCCACCGGGGAGCGCATCCACACCATCTTCGAGTTCGAGATGCTGCTCGCCCGCGGGGCCGTCCAGTACGTGCGCCCCGACGTCTGCATGTGCGGCGGCATCACCGGGGCCAAGAAGATCGCCGCCCTCGCCGAGGCCCGGCACGTCGGCGTCGTCCCCCACAACCCGCTCAGCCCGGTGAGCACCGCCGCCTGCCTGCAGGTCGCCGCCTGCATCCCCAACTTCGCCCTTCAGGAGTACCCGCTGGGCGAGAACCAGCCGCCCAAGTCGGAGATCGTCAGCTCCGTCGCCGAGCGCGACGGTGGTTATCTGCGCATCCCCACCGCCCCCGGCATCGGCGTCGAGCTGGCCGAGGGTGCCGCCGAGCGCCATCCCTACCGGCCGCGGGAGGTGGTCACCCGCCTCCACGAGGACGGGTCCGTGATCGACCAGTAGGAGCTCGGAGCGGTCAGGGCGCCTGGTGGGGGAAGAGCGGCAGCACCTCCGCCACGGGCGCCTCGCCGGCGGCCTCCTGGCCGCCCATGATCTCGTCCCACTTGGGTTCGAAGCCCCGCCCCGTGCGCCGGGCCCAGCGGACGTCGCTGAGCAGGAAGACGCGCCTCGGGCTCTGCGGGGACCAGGCGACCACGTTCATGCCGTCGAAGGTCACCGGCTCCAGAAGCCAGCGCATCGCCCGCTGCCCGACCATGTACTCGACCTCGATCTCCCCCGCCTCCTCGACCGCCGATTGGATGAGGGCGCCCAGCTCCCGCGGCCCCTTCACCACCGTCCCCGCGGGCACGCCCTCCGGCGGCTCCAGCTCGACCGGCGCACCGCGCAGGGTCGCGACCAGCCGATCCACGACCGCCGGCTCCAGTCCGGGGGGAGTGGCCGGCGGGCCGGCGTCGTAGAGCCCGGGATCGACGGGCAGCAGGTTGGTGTCCTCACCCGCCTCCGCCGCCTCGGCGTCGGCGGTGGGCATGAAGCCGGCCCGGCGCAGCGCCTCCAGCACCTGGTCGGGCGTCCGGCCGGTGAGGACGGCGACGTTGGGGGCGATGCGGCGGAGCTGGAGGCCGCGCAGGCGCGGCGTGGCCAGGACCTCGGCGATCAGGGACTCCTGGTCGGCCTGGAGGAAGACCGAGGCGAAACCGACCCGCAGCCGGCCGTGGCGCCGGCCGACGTCCTCGATCATCCGCTCGATCACGGCGGGCACGCCGGTGCCGGCATGGCGCCTGAGCAGGGCCAGGATCTGGTCGGAGCCGAAGCCCTCGTCCATGGCCCGGCGCAGCGACGCCTCGCCGACGCGATAGACGCGGGCCGGGTAGGCGGTCTCCAGGTCGGCCATGGCGGCGAGGCCGCGGCCCAGCTCGCTCGAGGGCAGGCCGGCGACGGTGATCCGCAGGTCCGACTCCACGGTGCACTCGTCGACCGTCGGCGGCAGCAGGCCGGCGACGACCTCGGCGTCGGCGCCGGAGACGGCGGCGCGGCCGACCGCGTCGAGCCCGATCGCCTCCTCCCCCGCCCCCACGCCGAGGCAGCTCAGGGTCCCCGCCACCTGGGAGGCGTAGCCGGCGGTGGCGACCAGGTCGGGGAAGGCCGAGGGGGCGCGCCAGTGGAGGCGGCGGGCGAAGCCGGCCAGCTCCGCCGCCATGCCCTCGGGCAGGGTCAGCAGCTCGGCGATCACGGCCTCGGCGCGGCGGTCGCCGTCGAGGCTGCGCCGCCAGGCGTGGACGAGCCGGAGCCAGGCGCTGGCGCAGGGCTCGGCGACCCAGCGGCGGAGCACCATGGTCGGCGCCAGGCGGTAGCGGCGGGGCGCGCCGGCGCGGCGGCGGCCGGGCACCGGCTCGGCGACGAGGAGCCCGGCGTGGTGGCCGAGGGCGACGAGGAAGGCGACATGAGCCTCCGAGACCCGCGTCGCCGCGGCGATGCGCCGGCGCTCGCGGGTGCCGAGCTCCCCGGTCTGGAGCAGGGCGGGCCGGTTGCGGCGCACGTAGTCGAGGACCACCGTCATCTCCTCGACCGTCTCCAGCGGCGACCTGGCCCCGATCAGGGGCTCCAGCGCCGGCTCCGGGGGGCCCTCCTGCCAGTGGCGGAAGACCTGGCGGCGGAGCGCGTGCTCGACCTCGGCGGGGAGGGCGAGCTGGTCCTCCCAGCCGCTGGATATCAGCAGCGCCCTGGCCCGCAGCCAGGGCTCGCCGTCCCGGGCCTGGCGCCCCCGGCTGTGGCGCGCCTCGTAGGCCTGCTGGCGGAGGTCGGAGGCGAGGCCCTCGTAGGCGCGGTAGCGGCCGACGGTCCCACCCGCCCGGCGGACCTGCTCGATCATCGCCGCCGCGATCGGAGGCGCGGCCGCGACCAGCGCCCGGATCGCCTCCCCGTCCTCGAAGCAGGCGGCGGCGTGGTCGATCAGCTCGGCCTTGCGCGAGGGGACCGCCTCGCCCGGCCGGAGGGTGCGGGCGATCTGGACCAGCTCGCTCACGGTCAGTCCCTGGAGCAGGCCGCGGACCGGCGGTCCCAGGCCACCCGGGTCGTGGATCGCGTCCAGCACCGGCCGAGGGACCACCAGGCCCTCGGCGGAGGGGAAGGCCAGGCCCCAGCGGGCGAGCTCGTCGGCGCCCCGCTCCAGCCCTCCCGCGGGCACCCCCTCGACGGACGCGATCGGCTCGGTCAGAAGGCCGCCCTGCAGCGCGCCCAGCTCGAGCAGCTGGCGCAGGAACCGGTCCACCCGGACCAGCGCCGCCTGGACGTCGTGAGGGGTGGAGAGGAGCGAGGCCAGGGCCTCGAACCCGGGCCGGGGGTGGTTGCTCAAGCCGGCGGCCTCTGGTCGCCGCCGCAGCACCTCGTCCAGGTCGGCGTCCTCGAGACCGCGCAGCAGTGATGGATAGCTCACGGCAGCGTGACCACGGAGATTCTACCGAGGCCGGCGTCAGGCGACCCCGCCCAGGGCCAGCAGCGGCCGCATGCGGGCCGCCGCCAGATCGGGATCGCGGAGCAGGTCGGCCTCGTCGGCGAGCACGAAGAGGCGGGACATGTGCACGAGCGAGCGGGCACCCTCCATGCCGCCGACCATCCGGAAGTGGTCCTGGTGGCCGTTGAGGTAGGCGAGGAACACGACCCCGGTCTTGTAGGCCCAGGTCGGCGCCTCGAAGACGTGCCGGGACAGGGGCAGGCTCCGCTCCAGGATCCGGTGGAAGCCGGCCTCCTCACCGCTGTCCATGGCGGCCAGGGCCGCCGCCGCGGCGGGGGCGATCATGTCGAAGGCGCCGAGCAGCGCGTCGCTGTGATGCTCGCCGTCCCCAGCGATGGTGGTCGGGTAGTCGAAGTCGTCGCCCGTGTAGACGTGGATCCCCTCCGGCAGCCGCCGCCGCATCGCCACCTCCCGCCGCTGGTCGAGCAGGGAGATCTTGATGCCTCCGATCCGGGCGGCGTTGGCGGCGAGCAGGGAGAGGCAGATCTCGGTCGCCCGGTCCAGGTCGGCGTCGCCCCAGTAGCCGGCGAGCTGAGGGTCGAAGGCGGCGCCGAGCCAGTGCAGGATGGCCGGCCTCCGGAGCCCGCCGAGGACGCGAGAATAGACCTCCACGTAGTCCTCGGGACCACGGGCCAGGCGGCAGAGCTCGCGGCTGGCCATCAGGACGACGCCGGCGCCGGCCGACTCGATCAGCTCGCACTGTTCCTCGTAGGCGGCGACGACGTCGTCCAGCGACCGCGCGCCGCCCGGCTCCAGCTGATCGGTCTGGGCGCCGCAGACGAGCGGCCCGCGCGCCTCCGCCGCCGACCGCCGGATCAGCTCCCGGCTGGTCGGCCAGTCCAGCCCCATCCCCCGCTGGGCGGTGTCCATCGCCTCGGCGACGCCCAGGCCCAGCGACCAGAGGTGGCGGCGGAAGGCGATCGTCGCCTCCCAGTCCAGCGCCGCCCGCTCGGGTCCGGCGTCGGCCAGCGGGTCACAGACCACGTGAGCGGCGGCGAAGGCGATGCGGGAGCGGGCGGGCGGCGCCGACGAGGGGTAGACGGAGGCGTCGGAGCGAGGTGAGTAGGCCCGCAGGCTGCGGTCGGCCTGGGGCAGCAGCAGACTGGGCATGCCTACCAGGGTGCCATCCCCGGCCGAGCCAGGGAAAGCGTAATCCAGATGTACAGCGGCGGTGGACACCTTTCAAGTCGCGTTGCGCCCGTTTTCGGTGCGGAAGTATGCTTGGAAAGCGCTTACTCAGAGCGCTCATACAATGAACCGACAACCGACGATCAGCGATGTGGCCCGGATGGCGGGAGTATCCGTCGCCACCGCATCGCGCGCGCTCAACGGCACCCGCCGCGTCAACCTCAAGCTGCGTGGCCGGGTGCTGACGGCGGCGGATCGACTCGGCTACGCGCCCAACCCGCACGCCCGGGCCCTGGCCCAGGCCAGGGACGCCTCCATCGGCGTCGTCGTCCACGACGTCTCCGATCCCTACTTCTCCGAGATCGTACGGGGCATGCTCTCCGCCGCCAGCCAGCACGAGCGGATGATCCTCATCTGCCACACCTCCCGGGACCCGGGGCGCGAGCTCTCCTACGTCGCCCACTTCCGGGCCCAGCGGACCGAGGCCCTGGTCCTGGCCGGCAGCGGCCTCGAGGATCGCGACTTCGGCGCCCGCATGGCCGGTGAGGTGCTCTCCTTCGAGTCGGCGGGCGGGCGGGTCGCCTTCATCGGCCGCCACTACGCGCCCGGCGACGCCGTCATCCCCGACAACGTCGGCGGGGCCAGAACGCTGGCCCGCCACCTGGTCGAGCTCGGCCACCGGCGCATCGGCGTCATCTCCGGACCGGGCCACCTGACGACGACGCACGACCGGCTGATGGGCTTTCAGATGGGCCTCAAGGAGGTCGGCGTGGAGCTCCAGCCGGAGCTGATGACGGCCGGCGACTTCACCCGGGACGGGGGCGCCAGGGGCGCGCTCGAGCTGCTGCGACGGGATCCCGAGCTGACCGCGATCTGGGCTCTCAACGACGTCATGGCGGTCGGCGCCCTGGCAGCGCTGCGAGCGGCCGGCGTGGACGTGCCCGGCCACGTCACCCTGTGCGGCTTCGACGACGTGCCGCTGGCCACCGACGTCCACCCCGCGCTGACCACCGTGCGGGTGCCGATGGCGGAGATGGGGGCGCGCGCCCTCGACCTGGCGCTGCAGCCGCGAGAGTCGGACATCCGCACCGAGCACATGCCCACGGAGCTGGTGATCAGGGGCACGAGCGGGCCGCCCCGCCGGTGAGGGAAGGGTGGAGCCGACGAGGAGCAGGCCTCCGCTGAGGTCCGATCAACACCGGACGGCGAGGGCGACGGCGCGAGGCCGTGCCCGGCGGCCGTCCGCCACAGCCACCGGGAGGGGTCGGGGACGCCCGAGGCCCCGCTCAGCCGTCCCGGGGAGGAGGGACTCATGACGGAGCGAATCACGCTCGGAGTGATCATGAACGGGGTCACCGGCCGGATGGGCCGGATCCAGCACCTCGCCCGATCGATCATGGCCATCCGCGCCCAGGGTGGCGTGCCCGCCGGCGACGGCACCGTGATCTGGCCCGAGCCCCTGCTCGTCGGCCGCAACCCGGAGCGGCTGCGCCGGCTGGCCGGCGAGCACGGGCTGCCCCGCTGGTCGAACGACCTCGACGCCAGCCTGTCCGACCCCGCCTTCTCGGTCTACTTCGACGCCCAGACCACCGACCGGCGGGCGCCCGCCGTGCGCGCCGCGATCGCCGCCGGCAAGCACGTCTACTGCGAGAAGCCGACCGCCACCGACCTGGAGACCGCCCTCGACCTGGCCCGCGCCGCGGACGGTGCCGGCATCCGCCACGGCGTGGTCCAGGACAAGCTCTGGCTGCCGGGCCTTCTCAAGCTCCGGCGCGTCATCGACTCCGGCGCCCTCGGCCGGGTGCTCGCGGTCAGGCTCGACTTCGGCTACTGGGTGTTCGAGGGCGGCACCGAGGCCGCCCAGCGGCCGTCCTGGAACTACCGGCGCGAGGACGGCGGCGGGATCGTGCTCGACATGTACTGTCACTGGCGGTACCTGCTCGACGACCTCTTCGGCGGCGTCCGCTCGGTCTACTGCCGGGCCGTGACCCATATCCCGGAGCGCATCGACGAAGGGGGCGAGAGGTACGCCGCGACCGCCGATGACGCCGCCTACGGGGTCCTCGAGCTGGAGAACGGGGCGATCGCCCACGCCACCTCCTCCTGGTGCACGCGCGTCCGCCGCGACGACCTCCTCGTGCTCCATGTCGACGGCAGCCACGGCAGCGCCGTGGCCGGGCTGCGCCAGTGCTGGCTCCAGCCCAGGGCGGCGACGCCGGCCCTGGTCTGGAACCCGGACGTGCCCCAGCCGGTCGACCTCCAGGGCGGCTGGATGGAGGTTCCCGAGGCCCAGCCCGCGCCCAACGCCTTCCGGGCCGAGTGGGAGCTCTTCCTCCGCCACGTTGCCGTGGGCGATCCCTTCCCGTGGGACCTCTACGCCGCGGCCCGGGGTGTGCAGCTGGCGGAGATCGCGGCGCGCTCCAGCGACGAGGGCCGCGTGCTGCCGGTGCCGGACCTGCGGCGGTGAGCGAGCTCTCCCGCCTCAGCCTGAACCAGGCCAGCATCCCGGCCTGGAACGTTGCCCAGGCCGCCGAGGGGTGCGCCCGCGCCGGGGTGGGCTGGATCGGCCTCTGGCGGGACCGGGTCGCCGAGACCGGGCTGGAAACGGCGGCGAGGCAGGTCGCCGACGCCGGGATCCGGGTCTCCTCACTCTGCCGCGGCGGCTGGTTCTCGACCGGGGATCCCGACCGCCGCCGCGACGACAACCGGCGCGCGGTGGAGGAGGCGGCGCGGCTCGGCGCCCCCGTCCTGGTCCTGGTCTGCGGCCCGGGCCCGGGCGGCGATCTCGAGGAGGGCAGGCGCCGGGTCGCCGACGGCATCGCCGACCTTGCCCCCCTCGCCGAGACCTCCGGCGTCCGCCTCGCCGTCGAGCCGCTCCATCCCATGTACTGCGCCGACCGGTCGGTGGTGGTCACCCTCGACCAGGCCCTGCGCCTGGCCGTCGACGCCGGCCATGGCACCGGGGTGATCGTCGACGCCTATCACGTCTGGTGGGACCCGGCGGTCTGGGCGGGCATCGCCGCGGCCGGGGAGCGGATCCTTGGCTTCCATGTCAACGACTGGCTCGACCCGACCCCGGACATCCTCAACGGCCGGGGCCTGATGGGCGACGGCGTGATCGACCTGCGCCGCCTCCGCGGGGCCGTCGACGAGGCCGGCTACGAGGGACCGATCGAGGTCGAGATCTTCAGCGACGAGTTCGCCCGGCGGCCTCCCGACCAGGCCCTGGCCCGGATCTGCGAGCGCTACCTGGAGCACGTGGCCGCGCCCGGCGGGGTGCGGCGATGAGGCCCAGGGCGGCGTTCTGCGGGAACGAGGCGGCGCTCCGCGCGGTCTACGCGGAGGCGGAGCGGCGGGCGCTGGAGGATCTGGTCGAGCTCGGCCCGCTGGAGGAGGCGGAGCTCGTGCTCTCGACCTGGGGCATGCCCCGCCTCGACTCCGCCTTCCTGGCCGCGGCGCCACGGCTGCGCTGCGTCTTCTACGGGGCCGGCTCGGTCCATTACTTCGTCACCGAGGAGTCCTGGGCACGGCGCGTGCGCGTGACCAGCGCCTGGTCGGCCAACGCCGTGCCCGTCGCCGATTACACGCTGGGCCTGATCCTGGTCTCGCTGAAGTCGGGCTGGCGGCAGGCGGCGGCGATGCGGGGCCTCGCGCCGTCCCTGGCCAGGGACGACGTCGCCGGCACCTACGGGAGCACGGTCGGCCTGGTCTCGATGGGCGCCGTCGGCCGGCTGGTGCGGGAGCGGCTTCGGCCGTTCGACCTCCACGTACTCGCCCACGACCCCTTCCTCGCGCCGGAGGAGGCGACGCGCCTGAAGGTCGAGGCAGTGAGCCTCGAGGACCTCCTCCGGCGCTCCGACGTGGTCTCCCTCCACACTCCCCTCCTCCCCGCCACCCGTGGCCTGATCGGCGGCGATGAGCTGCGGCTGATGCAGGAGGGGGCGACGCTGATCAACACCTCCCGAGGGGCGATCGTCCGCGAGCCCGAGCTGATCGAGGTGCTTCGCCGCCGGCCGGACCTGCAGGCCGTCCTCGACGTCACCGATCCCGAGCCCAGCGCGCCCGACTCGCCGCTGCGCTCCCTGCCCAACGTGGTGCTCACGCCGCACATCGCCGGCTCGATCGGACCGGAGCGGCGGCGTATGGGGGCGATGATGGTTGACGAGGTGCGCCGTCAGGTGCGGGGACTTCCCCTTCGCGGAGAGGTCACCCCGGAGCTTCTGGCCCGGATGGCATAGCCCGATGTCAACGGCGCAGACTGGCTGAGGTCGGGCGGCACCGCCGCCGGCCACACATTGGAGGATCGCCGTTGGACCGGTTGACGCAGTGGCCTTGGGGGAGGTCCGTTCTCGATCCGAGCGTGGTTCCGGCGGCGAGACGGCCGTGAGCGACGAGGCGACCGGGGCGCAGGCCGGCCCGGCGGAGATCTACCGGACGCGAGCGGCCGCGCGCGCCGGCGAGGAGGAGACGCTCCAGGTGGCGGCGTCGCGCCTGGCCAACCTCCGCCTCGCCGCCTCCCTGGCGGCGCTGGTCTTCCTGGGCGTGACCATCTGGCGCCGCCAGCTGCTCTTCCTCATCCCCTGCCTGGTCTGCCTGGCCGCGTTCATCGTGCTGGTCGCGCTCCACCGCCGGGCTCGCCACCGGCTGCTCCGGGCGGGCCTGTTCCGGCGGGTCAACGAGGAGGCCGTGGCACGCCTCGGGCGCGATTGGAAGGACGTGCCCCTGCGCCACGACTTCGAGGTCTCCGCCGAGCACCCCTACGCCAGGGACCTGGACGTCCTGGGCACGGCCTCCCTCTTCCATCTGATCGACACCACGACCAGCCCGATGGGGGCGGGCTCGCTGGCCCGCTGGCTGCTCAACGCCGCCGACCGCGACAGCGTCCTGGGTCGCCAGCGCGCGGTGGCGGAGCTGGCCGGGCGGATCGACCCGCGGCAGGAGCTCCAGGTCCGGGGCCTGCTCGCCGAGGGCGCGCAGCGCGACCCCGAGCCGCTGCTGGTCTGGGCCGAGTCGGCTCCGCGCCTCGACGGTCAGGCACCGCTGCTCTGGGCGGCGCGGATCAGCCCGCCGCTGCTCCTGATCACGTTCGCCACGTGGGCCGGGCACCTCCTCCCCTACCCGATCTGGCCGGTCTTCCTCCTGTTGCAGATCGGGATCTGGGCCCGCGTGGCTCCGCGCATCCAGGAGGCCCTGACCGCCGTCGCCGTCCACAAGGGCGCACTCGAGGTGTATGGCGACCAGCTCCACCTGCTCGCCGAGGAGACGTTCGAATCGCCTTCGTTGCAGGACCTCCAGGGCCGGACCACGGCGGAGGGCGCGTCCGCGGCCAGCCTCCTCCGGCGTCTCGACAGCATCGCCTCGTTCGCGCTGTCCCAGTTCTCCCTGCCCGGCTTCGTTCTCCAGTCCCTCTGCCTCTGGAACCTGCACGTGCTCTGGTTCCTGGAGCGGTGGCAGCGCCAGGCCGGTCCTCACGTGCGGGGCTGGCTGGAGGCGCTCGGTGAGGTCGAGGCCCTCTGCGCCCTGGCCGGGCTCGCCCACGCCAACCCCGACTGGGCCTTTCCCGAGTTCGAGGAGGCCGAGCCGCGGCTCGTCGCCGGCTCCCTCGGCCACCCCCTGATCGATCCCTCCCGGCGCGTCGACAACGACGTCAGCCTGGGGCCGCCCGGACGGTGCCTGCTGGTCACCGGCTCCAACATGTCGGGCAAGAGCACCCTGCTGCGGGCGATCGGCACCAACGCCGTCCTCGCCCTCGCCGGGGCCCCCGTCTGTGCCCGCCGGTTGAGGCTTCCCCACCTCCGGATCTGGACCAGCATGCGGGTGGAGGATTCACTGGAGCGCGGTGTCTCCTTCTTCCTGGCCGAGGTTCAGCGGCTCAAGCAGGTCTTCGACGCCGCCCGGCAGGCGACGCCCGAGGGTCCTCTGGTCTGCTACCTGCTCGACGAGATCCTGCAGGGGACGAACACGGCCGAGCGCCAGGTCGCGGCGCGGAGGGTGCTCCTCCACCTCGCCGACTGCCACGCGATCGGTGCCGTGTCCACGCATGACCTCACCCTCGCCGACGCCCCCGAGCTCCGGCCGCTGATCGACCCCGTCCACTTCACGGAGCAGGTCAACGAGGAGGCGGGCCGGGCGGCGATGAGCTTCGACCACGTCCTCCGGCCGGGCATCGCCACCTCCACCAACGCGCTCCGGCTGATGGATCTCATGGGCCTCGCCCTGCCGCCGAGGCCGACCAGCGCATCCGCCGGCGACGACTGAGTCTCGACCAGGATCGGGCGGGCACCTCCGGCCGAACTCGCGGGAGCTTGATTAACCTGATACTATCGTTATCAAGTAATCTGCGAACAACAGTTGGAGGTGAACGCCATGCGCTGGGATCGTGGACGCATGAAGGATCTGTCGATCGGCGACCTCGCCGGGATCAGGAGTCTCTCCATCGGCGATCTCGCCCGACTCAGGAAGCTGTCGCTCGACGACCTTCCCTGGGCCACGCAGTCAAGCCCCTGGCCCATGGTGGGCGTGTTCGGGCTGGGCCTGTCGGTCGGCGTTCTGGCGGGCATCGCGGTCGGTGCCGGCCCGGCTCGCAGACCGGTGGAACAGGCGGCCGGGTGGACCCGGGACCGGGGCCAGAAGGTCGCTCAACGCGTGCGACGAGCGTCCGACGAGGACGCCGACCGACAGGGGTGAGGGCTCAGGCCCCACCCCCCGCTCGAACGCTTCTTTGGACGGCGGAGGGATTCAGGCGGTCCGGTAGCGGCTGACGAAGTCCTGGTCCAGGGTCACCCCCCACCCGGGATCGAGGTTCAGCTGGTACCGGCCGCCGACCAGCTGGCCGCGGTTGGCGATCAGCCCCCAGAAGATCGGGTCGCGCTGCGGTAGGAAGCACTCGAGGAACGTCCCGTGCCGGATCCCGGACAGCAGCTGTCCGGCGATCTGCGGCTCCTCGTGGTGACCCATCTTGACCCCGAAGGCGCTGGCCGTGCCCGCCACCGTCAGCCACGCGGTCGGCCCTCCCGACCAGGATGCGTCGAAGTTGCACACGTCGATGGCCCCGGCGACCATCAGATCCCTGGCGCCGGCGACCGACGTCTCGCTCTGACCGGCGGTCACGGGTATGCCGGCGCCGTAGCGCACGTCGCGCATGGCGAGGCGGTCGTTCGACCAGATGCAGGGCTCCTCGAACCAGACCAGGCGGGCGCCCTCCGTGAGGCGCGCGAACCGTATCGCCTGCTCGACCGTGTAGCCCTGATTGGCGTCGGCGGCGATCACGAAGTCCTCGCCCATCAGGCTGCGGAGCCGGTTGACCCTGGCCGCGTCCTCGGCCGGTGACCTTCCACCGACCTTGAACTTGCAGCCGGCCAGCCCGATCTCCTGAAAGGCCCTGGCATCCTCGTCGATCGCCCGGGGATCGTCCGAGTAGTAGCCGGCGATCGCGATCAGCGGCAGCTCATCCCGGTAGCCGCCCCACAGCCGGCGCAGCGGGACGCCGGCCGCCTTGCCGATCAGGTCCATCAACGCGCTGTCCACACAGGCCATGGCCTGAAGCACCAGCCCGCGGTCGCGCAGGATGTCCCGGGTCGACTCGAACATCAGCTCCCAGCAGCGCTGCACGTTCCAGGCGCTCTGACCGATGAGCCGCGGTGCCATCTCCTCCTGCAGGATCTGGACGACCGCGCCCTGCTCGGAGTCGGCGTCGCCGTTGTAGCACTCTCCGATCAGTCCGCCGCTGGTGTAGACGCGCGTGATGATCGTGCAGCGGTTCCGCATCGAGTAATGGCTGCCGGCGTACACATGGTCCAGCGGAACGCGGAGGGGAATCGTCTCGATCCGCTCGATCCGGAGCTGGTTCCGGTCGCTCTCGAGTCCGGCAAGCATTCCCGACGAGGTGTTGTCTGCGGTCATCCGAGCTGGCTGCCTCCACCGGAGACGGTCTGACTAGGGACGTTCCGACGATACCAGTGGCCTCTTCAGCCGAATCGCGGGCGCCGCCCGCGGCCCATGTTCACGTCAGCTGGGATCGTTCCCCTCCCCGCCGCCCTCGGCCGAGAGGCGCAGGTTGTGGGTCGCGACCATCCGCTCCGCCCAGTCCTGAGCGGAGAAGGCGGCGCTCTGGTCGAAGCTGACCACCCAGTCCTCGGGGTCCTCCTCCGAGGCGACGCGGAAGCCGCCGTCGGTGGAGGCGACGGTGAGCCGGCCCCAGCGGCGGTGGCGGTCCCCGTTCACGCCCGCACCACCACCTTCCCGTCCTGGACCACGACCTCGTAGCGGCGGAGCGTGATCTCGGGAAAGGCGAGGCAGCGTCCGGTCGGGACGTGGTACTCGATGCCGTGCCAGGGACAGGCGATGATCTCGCCCTCGTGGACCCACTCGATCCGCCAGCCGTTCTCGGCGCTGGCGCCGGTGGTGCCTGTCAGCCGCCTCCCCTCGCAGAGCGGACC
>DATAXV010000194.1:0-22320 GCA_036272915.1 Candidatus Dormiibacterota bacterium | reverse complement strand
GATCAACCGTGCCTGAAGGTCGGCCTCGACCGACCTGAAGTCGTCCATCATCTGAAAGACGGTCTGGAAGGCGCGGTGATCACGCCCTCCCCAGGGCCCCTGAAACACCTCCGCGAGCAGCGCACCGGTCTGCGCGGCGGTCTGGAGACGGCCCATGTCAGGGCGCCTGTTGGCCGGCGGGGTCGGCGGCCTGCCCGCCTCCTTCTGGATCTCTGGCCAGAAGTCGTCCACGTGGCGAGGATACCGCCACGCCGAGCGCGGGGCCCTGGTCAGGTCGCGGGGTGCGACTGCGGCCGGGCGGGGAGGAGGACGAGAAGCCCGCCGATCGCGCCGCCGATCGCGCCGATCACCAGCGCGTCCGTCACCCCAAGCTGCGCCGCCAGCAGACCGCCGGCCAGCGACCCTATCGGGCCCACGCCCCTGGTCAGGAATTTGTTGATGGCGGTGACGTTGGACAGCATCCCGGGTCGAACCGAGGTCTGCCGCGCCGAGAGCTGGCTGACGGCGAACACGGACCAGGCGAAGCCCAGCGCGAAGCGGACGGCCAGCAGCACCTCGAAACCCAGGGACTTGTCCAGCGCGGACAGCGGGATCCCGGCCAGGAGGAACGCCCGGCACAGCGCGGAGACGCGGATGGAGTGCAGGATCGACAGCCGCCTGGCGATCGGCGACGACGCCAGCGTGCCGATGGTTCCTCCCACTCCGCCGGCGGCGGCGATGATGCCGATCTCCAGCGGCGACAGGCCGAGGACGCGGACCTGGAACACGGCCGAGATGCCGGTCATGATCCCGTAGGCGAAGAAGAATCCGCTGTTGGTCACCGCGATGACTCTCAGCACGACGGTCCGCCAGACGCAGATCCAGCCGTCGCGCATCCCCTGCAGAAGGTTTCCCCGTCCGGCGCCGTCCGGCGCCACGATCTCCCGCGCCCTGATGGCGGACAGCGCCGCCGCCGAGACCAGGAAGGAGATGGCGTCGGCCAGGACCACGAAGGGTGCGCCGAACGCGTCGATCAGCGCCCCCGCCGCCGCCGGTCCGGCCGCCGAGCCCACCGTGTACGTCGCCGCCAGCCGCGCGTTGGCCCGCACCAGGTCGTCGCGAATGGACGAGGCTGGGCAGATAGGACTGGTAGCCGATCTGGAAGAAGACCGACCCCCAGCCGACGATGAACATGACCAGGTAGAGCAAGCCGATCGACAGGCCGCCTAGGGCGAAGGCGACGGGGATGGCGAGCAGGCTCAGGCCGCGAAGGAGGTCCGCCGCGATCAGGACCGGTCGCCGGGACACCCGGTCCATCCAGACTCCGGCGAAGAGGCTGACGCCGAACCAGGACACCGCTCCGGCCACCGGGAGCAGGGACGTCTGGAACGCGGTCGCATCCAGCGTCAGCACCGCCACCAGCGGTATCGCCACGTCGGAGAAGGACGAGCCGAGCATGGAGACGAGCTGTCCGAGCAGGAGGTAGAGGAAGTCGCGATTGCGCCGCAGGGGCCCCGGTGCCGGGCCGGCCTCGCTCACGCGGCAGCCCCGTCGTGCCCACTGGAGTTCGGATGCTCACGAAGCATCGTTGTCGCACCGCCGCGTGCCGCCCCGGACGGACGGCGTCGAACCTCCCTCAACGCCCCGCAGGTTACCTGGTCGGCCGGCGCGCCTCCCAAAACGATTTGGGGGGCGCGCCGGTGCCGCCGTCAGACGACGGCGATGTCGACCGAGGGCCGGAGCTGGGCCAGCTCGTGGAGCACGTCGTGGATCTCGTGGCCGCGGAAGCTCTCCGGCAGCTCTGCGGCCGGCTCCTCGGCGGTCTCGGTCTCGGGGAAGACGACCTGGCTGAGCTGGGCCTCGAAGCGGGGTCCCCACTTCCGAGCGCCGAGGCGGGCCGTGGTGGAGCAGTTGTCGACCATGTAGGCGACACCCCGGGAGTGCATGTAGGGGAGGAGCGAGTCGACCGCCTCGATCACCGACTCGTTGGCGATCTCGGAGTAGGGGTGGCCGTTCTCGAGAAGGATGTCGATCTGGGCCATCATCGTCCCGCAGAAGACGCCGGCGGTGAAAGGGTCGACCGGGGTCTGCAGCTGGTCGCGGCGCTCACGCACCCTGGCTCCGACCGCCCACATCCGGCTTCCGTCGATGGTCGGCATCGGGTACTTGGCGAGACGGCGGGTGCCGGCGACGACGCTGCGGATCTCGTTGCCCGAGGAGACCTCATCGTAGATCTCGGCCATCAGCGGCTTGCTCGCCGCGTAGGTGGCCTCGTAGGCCTTGCGGAACTCGCGCCGGCCCTCGTCGTTCAGGTACTCGTCGATGGCGAGGAGGCCGTCGTGGGAGATGGTCCGGGAGATCGGTCCGGTGATGCTCTCGCAGGCGCGCTGGAAGGCCTCGTCCTCGCCCGCGCCCTCCGAACGGTACTTGCGGAAGAGGCTCTCGACGATGCCGTGCACGGCACCGAGCAGGATGGCGCGCTCGCCGAAGATGTCGGAGCGGACCTCGTGCTCGAGGGTGGTCATGAAGGTGTAGGGGGCGCCCAGCCCGACCGACCAGGCGAGCGCGATCTCGGTGGCCCGGCCGTCGACGTCGCGCTCGACGGCGAAGCTGGTGTTGATGCCCGCCCCGTTGACCTCCCGGCCCTGCTCGTAGAGCCGGCGCACCGAGGGACCCATGCCCTTGGGGCAGACGGCGATCACGTCGTGGCCCTCGGGGAAGTCGGCGCCCTCGTTGCGGAGGTGGGCGAGCAGGAAGCCGTGGGAGAGCCCGATCGTCGCCCCCGGCTTGAGCGCCTCGAAGATCTCCGGGTAGAGCTCGGCCAGCGCGCCGTCGGCGATGAGGAGGAGGACGAGGTCGGACTGGGCGACGACGTCGATCATCTCGCCCAGGGTGCCGTTCTCCTCGGTGAAGCCGGCCTTGCGGGCGGCCTCCATGGAGCGGGAGCCGGGGCGGAGGCCGACGACCACCTTGATGTCCGACCCCTCCAGGGACTCGCGCAGGTTCTGGGCCTGGGCGGGACCCTGCGAGCCCCAGCCGATGACGCCGATGGTCTTGATCCCGGCGAGGGCCTTGGGCAGGAGGGGGAAGAGGTTGCGGCCGCCGCGAAGGTAGGACTCGGGCTGGCCGTGGAGCTGGACGGTCTCGACGGGGAAGATCGTCGAGGCGAAGGTGTGGGTCAGTGGCATCGCCTGATTGTGCCCGAGGCGGTGTCCGGCACGCCAGGGGCGGCTTCGGTTCATGTCGGCCGCGGCCCGCCGCTCTCGCGGCCCAGGTATGTTCGAGCTGTCCCCCGTCCGCGCAGACCGCCAGGAGTGGTGCCCATGAGTGCTGAGAACTCGACCCGCCTGCCGGCGACGATGCCGGCGGTCGTGTGCCACGGTCCCGAGGACTATCGCCTGGAGGAGATGCCGGTGCCCCGCCCCGGCCCCGGCGAGGTCCTGGTTCGGGTCCACTCGGTCGGCATCTGCGCCAGCGACATCAAGTGCTACCAGGGGGCGGCGCTGTTCTGGGGCGACGAGCACCGGAGCGGCTACTGCCAGGCCCCGGTCATCGCCGGCCACGAGTTCGTCGGCGAGATCGTGGCCATGGGCGAGGGCGCGGCAGCGGTCGACGGGTCGGCCCTGGAGCTGGGCCAGGTCGCCGTCGCCGAGCAGATCGTCCCCTGCTGGAGGTGCCGCTTCTGTCGCACCGGCCGCTACTGGATGTGCCAGCAGCACGACATCTACGGCTTCCGGACCCGGACGCCGGGAGGCATGGCCGGCTACCTGCTCTACCCGGCCGACTCGATCAACCACGTGGTGCCGGAGGACGTCCCCCGCGACCACGCCGTCTTCATCGAGCCGCTGGCCTGCTCCATCCACGCCGTGCAGCGGGCCGAGCTGCAGCTGGACGACGTGGTCGTGATCGCCGGCTCCGGTCCGCTGGGCCTGGGCATGATCGCCGCCGCCCACCGCCAGGGGCCGCGCCTGGTCGTCGCCCTCGACCTCAACGACGGCCGTCTCGAGGTGGCCCAGCAGTGTGGCGCCGACCTCACCTTCAACCCCTCCAAGGTCGACGCTGTCGAGGAGGTCCTGCGGCTGACCGAGGGCTACGGCTGCGACGCCTACATCGAGGCGACCGGGCATCCGGCCGCGGTCGAGCAGGGCCTGCGCATGATCCGGAAGCTGGGCACCTTCGTCGAGTTCAGTGTCTTGCGCGAGAAGGTCACCGTCGACTGGACCGTCATCGGCGACACCAAGGAGCTGAACCTGCACGGGTCGCACCTCGGCCCCTACTGCTACCCGATCGCCATCGACATGCTCCGGCAGGGTCAGCTGCCGATGGACGCGATCCTCACCCACGACCTGCCGCTGGCGTCCTTCCAGGAGGGCTTCGACCGCATGGCCAGCGGCAAGGACTCGATCAAGGTCACACTTCGGCCCTGAAGCGATGGCGACTCAGATCATTCTCGACACCGACATCGGGACCGACGTCGACGACTGCCTGGCCCTGGCCCTGATCCTGTCCTCTCCGGAGCTGAGCCTGCAGGGCGTCACCTGCGTATACGGCGACGTCAGCCTGCGCGCGGCCATGGTCCGCAAGCTGCTCCGGCTCCGGGGCCTCGACGGCGTCCCCATCCTGCGCGGGGCACGCTCGCCCCTGCACGGGGTCCAGCCCGTGTCCTGGGCCGGGCACGAGGGCGCCGGCTTGCTCGACGAGGGCGACCTGGATCCGGTTCCGCCCGCCCTCCACGCCGCCCAGTGGCTGGTCGAGGAGGTGCGCCGCCGGCCGCATCAGCTCCACCTGGTCGCGGTCGGGCCGCTGACCAACGTCGCGCTGGCCTTTCTCATCGCCCCCGAGCTCCCCGGGCTGCTGACGGGCCTGACCCTGATGGGCGGGAGGGCGACGCCGCTGGGGGAGCCGCAGCGCGAGCACAACCTCCTCTGCGATCCGGAGGCGGCCCGGATCGTGCTCGGCTCCGGCGCGCCGATCCACATGATCCCGCTCGACGTGACGACCCGGGTCAGGGTCGGCACCGACGCGCCCGACCGCATCGCCTCCGGGGGCGACGACTTCCACCGGGCCGTGGGCGAGCAGCTGCGGCGCTACCCGCCCTTCGCCGACCGGGGATGGACCCATCTCCACGATCCGCTGGCGGTGGCCGCGGTGATCCGGCCCGACCTCGTCTCCGGTCGCCGGCTGCGGATCGAGGTGGAGCCGGCCTCGGGCAGCACGACCTCATGCGAGTCGTGGGCGCGGCGCGATCCCGAGGTCGCGCTGGAGGTCGACGCGGAGGCCTTCGAGCGGTTCTTCCTGGACCGTGTCAGCGCGCCCGCCGGTGGCTGACCAGAGGCCGGGCCGCTGGTTCGACGGCTACATCTTCGACCTCGACGGGACCGTCTACCTGGGCCGGGGGCTGCTGCCCGGCGCCGGCGAGGCGCTGGCCCGGCTGGCCGAGCGCCGGCTGCCGATCGTCTACCTCTCCAACAACACGATCACCTCGCCCCGCGGCTACGAGCGCAAGCTCAGGGGGCTGGGCCTGCCGCTGACGCCGGGCTGCATCCTCACCCCGGCCGTGCTCCTCGGCGACTGCCTGCGCGAGCGCGGCGTCCGGCGCCTGCACGTCATCGCCGAGGCGCCGCTGCGGCGGCAGTTGCGCGGCGAGGGCTTCGAGCTGACCGAGGACGTCGACGCCGTCGAGTGCGTCGTCGCCGGCTTCGACCGGCACCTCGCCTACCGCAAGCTGCTGGTCGCCCACCGGGCGCTGGAGCGGGGCGCCGCCTACATCGCCACCAACCCCGACCGGGCCTGCCCCATGCCCGACGGCCCCTGGCCCGACACGGCGGCGGTGATGGGGGCGCTGCGGGCCACCACCGGCCGCGAGGTGGAGGAGGTGGTGGGCAAGCCCTCGCCGCGGATGATGGCCGCCGCCGTGGCCCGCACCGGGGCCAGGCCCGAGGACTGTCTGATGAGCGGCGACCGACTCGACACCGATATCCGCATGGCTCGCGACGGCGGCCTCCACTCGGCGCTGGTGGTGGCGGGCGGCGACCGCCCCAGGGGCGACGTCGAGCCGGAGTTCGTGGTCCGCTCGATCCTGGAGCTGCTGCCCGAGACCTGATGTTAATATCGTTCACATTGTGGATTGGACATGCGCTATCTGAGCGTCGACGGGCTGCCGAGGGTCAGCCGCGTCGGGCTGGGCACGATGCGGTTCGGCGAGCGGGGATGGGACCCGGCCCGTTCCGGCATGCTGGTGCGGCGGGCGTTGGAGCTCGGCGTCACCGTCTTCGACACCGCCGAGGGCTACGGAGGCGGCCGGAGCGAGCGCCTTCTCGGTGAGGCGCTGGGGGAGCGGCGTGACGAGGTCCTGGTCACGACCAAGTTCCTGCCTCTGGCCCCGCTGCCGCGGGTGACCGTGGCCCACGCTCGGGCCAGCCGGGAGCGGCTGGGTCTGGCCCGGATCCCCCTCTACCTGCTGCACATGCCCAGCCCGCTGCCCGACCCCGTGGTCATGAGCGGCCTGCGCCGGGCTCGGGAGCAGGGGATCGTCCATTCGGTCGGGGTCAGCAACTACGGGCTGCGCAGCTGGCGGTCGGCCGAGGCCGCGCTGGGCGCGCCGGTGGTGGCCAATCAGGTGCTGTTCAACCTGCTCCACCGCCGCGCCGCCTCTGATCAGGTGCCCTGGGCGGCGGAGCGGGAACGGCTCGTCATCGCCGCCTCGCCCCTCGCCCAGGGGATGCTCGGCGCCGGGTACGACGAGGACCATCCGCCGCCCCATCGCGGCATCCGACGGGTGGCCCTGGCGAGCTCGGCCTTCGTCCCGGCGCGGGAGAACCTGCGGCGCGCGGCGCCGCTGATGGCCCTGCTCCGGGAGCTGGCGGCCGCCCACGGTGCCACACCGTCGCAGATCTCGCTGGCCTGGCTGCTCCATCATCCCGCGGTGCTGGTCATACCCGGGGCCTCCTCCCTCGAGCAGCTGGAGTCGAACGTCGCCGCGGCCGACATCGAGCTTGCCGGCGCGGAGCACGCGGCGCTGACGGCCGAGGCGGAGAGGCTGCGCCCTCTGAATCCGGTGGCGGCGCTGCTCCCGCGCCGCTGAGCCGGCCCCCGCCGCCGTATCGTCGAGGAGCCGTGCGGCCACAGCATCCGAAGGAGGCAGCGTGATCAGCGTCGAGGACGTACCCGAACAGAGCCGCTACGAGCTGCGCGTCGACGGGGATCTGGCCGGACACATCGCCTACCGGTCACGGGGACCGCACCTGGCGCTCGTGCACACCGAGGTCGGCGAGGCCTTCGGCGGACGCGGTCTCGGCTCTCGCCTGGTCGCCGGCGCTCTGGACCAGGTGCGGGCGCGCGGTGGCTCGGTCCTGCCCGACTGCCCCTTCGTCCGGACCTACATCGCCCGGCACTCCGACTACCTCGATCTGGTGCCGGCGGACCGCCGCTCCGACTACGGCCTCCCCGAGAGCGGGGCGAGCTGAGCGCGCGACCGTTCCACCCCGGGGCCTCGTGGTCGGCCGCTTCCCGGCGGCCCTGGCCGTCCGGCTGGGCCAGGTCTCCAGTCCCACCGCACCGGTCACTCCGCCGGTTGACATGGGTTGTCACCCCGCGCAGCATCCTTGGTGCGGATTGGGAAGGCACATACCAGACCACTCATCGAGGACGAAAGGAAGGAGAGAGCGGTGAATCCCAGCACGGACCGGATCCTGACCACCCACACCGGCAGTCTGCCCAGGCCCCCCGACCTTGCCCAGATGGTCTTCGACCACGATGACGGCAAGTCCGTCCCCGGCTTCGAGGATCGGGTGCGGGAGGCGGTGACCGAGATCGTCAAGCGCCAGCGGGAGCTGGGCGTCGACGTCGTCAACGACGGCGAACAGGGCAAGATCAGCTACGCCACCTACATCAAGGAGCGCCTGACCGGCTTTGAGGGGGAGCCGGTGGGCCTGGCCCCGGCCGACGTGCTCGCCCACCCCGACTTCGGGCAGCGGATGGCGTCGCTCATGAGCTCGATCCGGATCGTGCAGCCCTCCTGCACCGGCGACGTCACGCTGAAGGATCCGGACGCCGTCCACCACGACATCGCCAATCTCAAGGCGGCGGCCGAGGCCGCCGGCGCGGAGCGCGTCTTCATGACGGCCGCCTCTCCCGGCGTGGTCGCGATGTTCTTCGGCAACAAGCACTACCCGACCCGCGAGGCGTACCTGGCCGCGATCGCCGACGCCATGCGCCAGGAGTACCGTGCCATCGCCGAGGCGGGCTTCATCCTGCAGCTCGACTGTCCGGACCTTGGGGCGGGAGCGAGCGTCAGCGTCGACGCCGACGGCGACCCGAAGACCACCCGGCGTCAGGTCGCCGAGGCGATAGAGGCGCTCAACCACGCGGTTCAGGACATCCCCGCCGAGCAGCTGCGGATGCACCTCTGCTGGGGCAACTACGAGGGCCCCCACGACAGGGACGTGGAGCTCAAGGACATCGTCGACCTCGTCCTCCAGGCCAAGCCGGCCGGCATCGCGGTCGAGGCCTGCAATCCGCGGCACGCGCACGAGTGGGAGGTCTTCAAGGACGTCGAGCTCCCCGCCGACAAGTACCTCATCCCCGGTGTCATCGACTCCACCAACAACTACGTCGAGCACCCCCGGCTGATCGCCCAGCGGCTCGGCAACTACGCCCGTCTGGTCGGGCGGGAGCGGGTCATGGCCGGCTCCGACTGCGGCTTCGGCACCTTCGTCGGCCAGGACGTGGTGGTGCCGAGCGTCACCTGGTCCAAGTTCGAGGCGATGGCGCAGGGCGCGGAGATCGCCAGCCGCGAACTCTGGTAGCACCGCCTCAGCGGTACGTCCGGCGCCGCGTCAGGGTTCGCGGCGCCGGCCCGGGGCCGTCAGCGCGGCCGCGTCCGGACGCTCACCAGGGCCTCAGTGCCGGCGCCGGGTCCCGCCGCCGGTGGAGGTCGGCGAGCTGGTCCTCTCGGCCCAGTTCCCTGAGCCTGGCCTCGATCACCTCCCGCGGGCAGTAGAGGTCGGGGCTGATGCCCGCCGCCAGCTGCTCCTGGAAGGGATCGCTCACGGCGGCCGAGCCGGTCGTGTTGCGGTAGGTCCACTCGGTGAGCAGGTGGTCGAGCTCGGCCAGAACCTCGGGCCGCTCCGAGGCGAGGTTGCGCCGCTCCCCGGGGTCCTCCTCCATGTCGAAGAGGTAGGCGTCGTCATAGGGGTAGAGGCCGGGGTGGATGGTCCGGATCATGCGGTGCCGCGGGGTGCGCACGGCGCGCTGGTAGGAGTAGATGCCGCAGCCCAGGACCAGATGATCGCGCCCCTCGGCCTGACCGCTCAGGGCGGTGGCGAAGCTGCGGCCGTCCCAGCCGCCGGGCACGTCCATGCCGAGCAGATCGAGCACGGTGGGAGGGAGGTCGAGCTGGTAGGCGAGCCCATCGAACCTGCGGCCCCGGCCGGCCAGGCCCGGCCAGTGGATCACCAGCGGGACCCGGCTCGTCCCCTCACAGCCGTTCCCGTGCTCGAAGTACATGCCCAGCTCGCCGATCGACTCTCCGTGGTCGGCGCCGACGATAATCGCCGTCTCCTCCCGCACGCCGAGGCGCTCCAGCTCCTCCAGGATCTCGCCGATCTTCTCGTCGACGTAGGCGATGCCCGCGTCGTACCCCTCGAGGAAGCCGAGGTAGCTCTCCCAGGTGTCGGGACCACGCTCCGGCATCAGCCGGCCGTAGGCGTCGTCGCGGGCGTTGTGGAAGCCCCGGTCGGCCCACCAGTCCCGTGCCGTACGCGGCCCGTAATAGTGCCGGGCGTCGTCGGCGATCTCCTCGGCCGTCGGGTGGACCGCTGGTGCGCCGTCCCCGACCCGGGCCCGGTAGCGCTCCGGGGCCTGGTACGGGGTGTGCACGTCCCAGTAGTTGACGTGCAGGAACCAGTCGTCGGAGGCGCCCTCGCGCCGGAGCCAGGGCAGCACCTTATCGTTGACCTCGTCGGCGCTCTCGCTGCCGCCCGGCAGTTGGTTGCCGAAGAACTGCGTGAACCCGGCGGTGAACCACCAGGCCAGGTGTCGCTGGGCGAAGCCGGAGAAGCAGACCGTCTGCCATCCTCGCTGCTGGAGATGGCGCATCCACATCGGGCGCTCCGGGTCGTGGGAGTGGCCCCGGCCCGCGTAGCGGAGCTGGGAGGCGGGGCCCTCGTGGCAGTTGATGCCGTTGTGGATGCCCAGCCGGCCCGAGAACAGGGCCGCCCGGCTGGGCAGGCAGGGCGCGTCGGAGGTGTGGCAGGCGGAGGCCAGGAGGCCCTCCCGGGCGAGGCCGTCGATCACGGGCGAGGTGGCTCGTGCGTAGCCGTAGCAGCCGAGGTGGTCGGGACGGCAGGAATCGATGTCGAAGTAGACGATGCGCACGTGGGCGGCCTCCTGAACGATGCCGAACGAGAGCGGGTCGAACTCAGCTGAGGACCTGGCGGCCGTGCGGTCGCCGCCACCTGGCCGGGTCGGGCCCGAGGGGGACGATGCGGTTGGGGTTGATGCTGTCGTGGGTCATGTAGTAGTGCCGCTTGATGTGGTCGAAGGAGACGGTGTCGCCGAAGCCGGGGGTGGCGAAGAGGTCCCTGGCGTAGGCCCACAGCACCGGCATCTCGCTCAGCCTGCTGCGGTTGCACTTGAAGTGGCCGTGGTAGACGGCGTCGAAGCGGACCAGGGTGGTGAAGATCCGGACGTCCGACTCGGTGATGCGGTCGCCGAAGAGGTAGCGCTGCGTCTCCAGCCGGCGGGAGAGCAGGTCGAGGCGATCGAAGAGCTGCCGGTAGGCGCTCTCGTAGGCCGCCTGGCTGGTGGCGAAGCCGCAGCGGTAGACGCCGTTGTTGACCTCCGTGTAGATGATCCCGTTGAGCACGTCGATCTCGGCCTGGTACTGCTCCGGGTAGAGGTCGGGTGCGCCGGGTCCGTGGAGCGCCCTCCACTCGGTGGAGAGGTCGAGCGAGATCTGCGGGTAGTCGTTGGAGACGATGCGGCTGGTCTTGGTGTCGTAGAGGACGGGGACCGTCCACCGCCCGGAGAAGGACGGGTCCGAGGCCTCGTACAGCTCGGACAGGAAGGCGGCGCCGGTGACCGGATCGCGTCCACCCGGGTCGAGGGTGAAGCGCCATCCGCGCTCGTCGCGGATGGGGTCGACGACGCCAAGGCTGATGTGGTGCTCGAGGCCGAGCAGACGGCGAACGATGACCGAACGATGTGCCCAGGGGCAGGCCAGCGAGACGATCAGGCGGTAACGCCCGCTCTCCGCCGGGTAGGGGGACGAGCCGTCCGCCGTGACCCGGTCGATGAAATGGTTGACCTGCCGCACGAACTCCCCCCCGGATGAGGTCTCCGCCGCCAGCTGCGGGGTCGTCGATCGCGCATCACTCATCCCCCAAGACTCTCACCTTGAGGGTGGTGCGCGTCTGGTGCCGGGTCTCAGGACACCGCCTGCATGAGGATGCCGAGGCCGACCTCGGCGACGATGCAGATGGCGATGTAGGCGACCAGTGCCACCACCGCCGCCGACTCGATCCCCTGGGTGCGGGGCACGATGGCGCGGAAGGGGCGGACCAGGGGCTGGGTGATCGAGAGCAGGGACCAGGTCAGCGGGTGGCCGCGGCTGGCCCGGAAGAAGCCGATGACGATGCGGACGAGCATGAGCAGGGCGAACAGGGCGGCGACGCTGATGATCAGCTGCCGGACCACGGAGATGAGGATGGCGAGGATGGGCACGCTTCCGGCGAAGACCAGGCTGCCCAGGATCTGGGCGACGACGCCGAGGACGATGATCGCCAGCAGCGGTGAGAAGTCGAACCCGGAGAAGGTGGGGAGGACCCGGCGGAAGGGGGCGACGACGGGGTCCACGATGCGTCCCAAAAGCCGGACGATGGGGTTGCCCTGGATGCTCGGGATCCAGGTCAGAAGGACGCGGACCATGATCAGCACGATCAGGATCCAGATCAGCTCCGTCACCACGTTGACGACCGCCTCCAGAATCATGCCCATAGCATGGACCTCGGCGCTGAACGTGGCGTGAACGAATACGGATCCGGACACGGGTCCGGGGCGTGCCCGCTTTACACGGTCGCGTCCCGGTGCTCAAATGGGCGCAGGCGGTACTGAGCGTGGCCATATCCCCGGATCTGATCGCCCTTCCCGTGATCGTCGTCGTGGCCGCGGCCCTGACCGCCGCCGTGCGCATCCGGCCGGGCCGCTGGACCGAGCTGCTGACCCGATCCCTGGCCGTGGTCATGCTGGTCGCCGAGCTCTGCTGGTGGGGGGTGGAGATCGTGGTCCCGGGCGCGCTCAAGACCCACGGCCTGCCCCTGCAGATCTGCGACGTCGCCGCCATCCTCGCCGCCGGCGCCCTCTGGTTCCGCTGGCAGCCGCTGGTCGACATCACCTGGTGGTGGGGCATCGCCGGGTCCATCCCCGCCCTGCTCACGCCGCTCCCCGGGGCCGTCTTCCCGAACTGGCTCTATTTCCAGTACTTCATCGTCCATGGCGGGCTGATCGTCTCGGCCTGTGTCCTCGTCGTCGGGCTGCGGCGGGTGCCGGCGCCGGGCGCGGTCCTGCGGGTCGCCGCCGTCACCGTCGTCTACGCGGCCGGCATCGCCCTCCTCGACCACCTCACCGCCGAGAACCTCCTCTTCCTCTGCGGCTATCCCGGAGGCCCACCGACCCTGCTCAACATGCTCGGCCCCTGGCCCCGGTACCTGGTCCCGGTGGCGGTCATCGCGGCCGTCCTGTTCTTCCTCCTGGAGCTCGCCTGCAGGCCGCTCCGCCCCTCGCGAAGGGCGGCAGAGGGCGCCTGACCCCCTGTCCCGGGCCGTCCACTTCTGCGACGCTTGTCGGACGGCGTCGGATCCGGTGGAAGGCGCCCGGCGGCGCGCGCCGCCGGAGCCAGGAGGTCGCGGCTGATGCGTGCAGCAACCAGGTGGCAGAGGTGACGGGCGACGGGATCGTCCGTCTCGGCGTGGTCGGGACGGGGGTGATCGCGCAGCGCGGCATCCTGCCTCATCTGGCCCAGGAGGACGTGCACGACCGGGTTCGGGTGGAGGCCGTCTGCGATCCCGCTCCCGGCCGGGCCGAGGCCATCGCCCAGCGGTTCGGCATCCCTCACGCCTTCTCGACGATCGAGGAGCTGCTGGAGCGGGGCGGCGTCGACGCGGTCAGCATCGCCTCGCCGATCGGGCTCCACTTCGAGCACGGCCGGCTGGCCCTGGAGGCGGGCAAGCACGTCCACTTCAACAAGACCATGACCACGACCGTGGCCGAGGCGACCGAGCTGATCGAGATCGCCGAGCGGGCCGGTCTGCGCATCGTCGCCTCCCCGGGCGAGGTGCTCCGGCCGCACCTGACGCGAACCCGTGAGCTGATCGCCGAGGGGGCGATCGGCCGGCTCTGCTGGGCGACATGCGGAGCCGCCGTTGGCAGCTACCATGAGGACGAGAGCGAGCGGAGTGGGGAGGGCGGCGGTGGCGCCGTCGACCCCTCCTGGTACTTCCGCAAGCCGGGTGGCGGCCCGCTCTACGACGTCGTCGTCTACGCCCTCCACGGACTCACCACCGTGCTCGGATCGGCCCGGCAGGTGACGGCCCTGTCCGGGATCCGGATCAGTGAGCGCCAGTTCGCCGGCCGCTCGATCACCACCGAGGCCGACGACACGACGCTGATGCTGCTCGACTTCGGTGACGGCCTCTTCGCGCTCAGCCACGGCACCGTCGCCGGCTCCGTCAACGGCGGCTTCGAGGGGAACTACTTCGGCAGCACCGGCAGCATCGTCGGGCCCGACCTGAACGGGAAGCCGTTCTCCTACGCGGGCTACGAGGTCGCCGGCGAGCGCCCCGGCCGCATGGGTCAGCAGCTGCTGCTGCCCCACGTCACCGGCGCCCATCGCGACATCGACGAGCACCACGTCTTCGAGGACGTGATGCAGCTGGTGGACTGGGTCCGCGAGGGAAAGCCGAGCCCGGTCACCGCCGAGCACGCCCGGCACGTGATCGACATCATCGAGTCCGCCTACCGGTCGGCGGAGACGGGGGAGAGGGTGCAGTTGACGACGACCTTCTCCTGAGCGGACGCGCCCCCCGGGCACCCGGAGGGGATGAAAATGGGGTCCAGCGGCCAGACGTGGAAGAGGCCCGGGCGTTCACTGATGCCCGAGAGCTCGTTCCTGAGCGTGGGCCGACGGGCGCATAGGAACCTCGAATTGTTGCCAGGCCAAAGGGCCGGAGCACGCTATGGAGTCTCTTCAAGCCAGAGCCGCCCGTCCCCTCATCTGCGTACTCATCTCTCTGTGATTCTGTAGTCCGGAGTACTCGGGAGAAGAGGGCACGCGGTGAGCCGGGTCGACTGTTCCTCTGGTCGCCCCGTGTCATGCTCGGCACGTGGCCACGCGGCAGGGCCGAATCGGGTCCCGTGACGAGAACAACCGGAACGGCCGCGCTGCTTGGCTTCCCGTCCTCCTCATCGCGGCTGTCAAGGTCGTCGGCTCCATGGCCTTCTCCGCGCGCTACGGCTGGCACCGCGACGAGCTCTACTACGTCGCGGCCGGGCATCACCTGGAGCTGGGCTACGTCGACTATCCCCCGGTCACCGCTCTGGTTGCCGAGCTGACGCAGGCGATCGCCCCCGATTCCCTGGTCGCGCTCCGGCTGGCCAGTGTCCTCGCCGGCGCGGTGGTCGTGGTGATCGCCGCGCTCATCGTGCGCGACCTCGGGGGCGGTCGGTGGGCGCAGGCCCTGGCGGCGGCCGCGGTTGTCCTCTCTCCGGAGTACGTGCTCGGTGACTTTATCTTCGGGACCGACGCGCTGGATCAGCTCACCTGGGCGCTGCTCCTCTGGATCGTCGTGCGCATCCTCGCCGGACGCGATCGGCGCCTCTGGCTCGTCGCCGGCCTGGTCCTCGGAATCGGTCTCGAGACCAAGTACACGATCGCCGCGCTCGCCGTGGCCCTCGCCGCAGGTCTTCTGCTCACGCGGGCACGGCGCCACCTCGCCACCCCATGGCTGTGGCTTGGGTTCGGCCTTGCCGTCCTCCTCCTCGTCCCCAACCTCATCTGGGAGGTCGGCCACGACTGGATCAGCGTCGCCTACACTCTCACGCACCGCGCGGGCACGGGGAGCCGCCTGGCTTATTGGCTGCTCCAGATCTTTGAGGTCCAACCGGCCTTGATCCCACTGATCGTCGCCGGCGCGGTCTGGCTCTTGCGGTCGCCGACATATCGCGCCCTCTTCTGGACAGCGATCCTGGTCGAGCTGATCTTCTTCGCCGTCGACGGGAAGCCCTACTACCCGGCTCCCATCTATCCAGTGCTCTACGCCGCAGGCGCGGTCTGGGTCGTGCGCTCGGTCACCTCACGTCCGATCCGAGTGGCCTGGGTGACGGTGACCGCGGCATTCACCCTGCTACTCCTCCCCCTTGAGCTGCCGGTCCTCCCCGCCGCCGCATTCGCCCGTTCGAATCTCTGGGAGACAGCGACCAACTTCGCCGAGATGTACGGCTGGCCGGGATTCACAGAGCAGGTCGGCGCAGTGTACCGCTCCCTCCCACAGGGAGAGCAGAGCCAGGCGATGATCCTCGCCTCGAACTACGGCGAGGCGGGCGCCCTCGACCTTTACGGAGCCCGGGACGGCGTCCCCCCCAACCGCGTCGTGAGCCCCCACCTCACGTACTACTACTGGGCGCCACCTCGCATGGACCCGCAGATCGTGGTCACCGTCGGCTACACGCGAGGACAGATCAGCAACGTCTTCGGATCCTGCCGGACCGCTACCACGATCCGGATGGTCTACGGCATCCGGAACCAGGAGGCAGGGGCTCCGATCCTCATCTGCCGCAAGCCGCGCCGGCCGCTGTGGCAGTCCTGGCTGTCCCTGCAGAGCCTCGACTGAGAGGGCCCCGGGGTGGAGGCCTCGGCCGCATGCCCTCTGCGACCGGCACCAGGGCGGCATGAAAAGATGGGGCCAGGGTCAGGCGTGGAAGTAGTCCGGGCGTTCACTGGTGCCACGAGCTCGTCGATAAGCGTGGGTTGACGGAAGCAGAGGGACCATCGACTGTTGCCATGCCTCGAGCAGGAGCACGCCTAGGCGGATCCGGTCCCGCCGCCGGTCGACCAGCCAGGGTGGTTTCCGTGCTCGCTGGCCAGAGGCCTACTTCGCCAGTAGCGTCCCGCCCCACTCCGCAGGATCGGCGTCGCGCAGGGTCTCGCTGAAGGTCCATCGGTGGCCGAAGGGATCCTCGGCCGCGTACTGGCGCTCGCCGTAGGGGAAGTCGGTCGGCTCGGCCAGGATCCTGGCTCCGTGCGCCCGGGCATGCTCGCAGTGCGCCCGTGCGTCCTCAACACGGACCATCACCGACTGCGTCAAGGGGTCACCGCTCTTGGGCGCCTGGCGGTCCCCGAAGACGTCGGCGACGATGATGGCGCCATCGCCGAAGCGCAGTTGAGAGCGGTGGTCCTCGCCTATCTGCAGCCGCTCCGCAAACCCGAACGCCTTCGTCAGGAACGCCACGGCCCGCCGGACGTCCGGGTAGACCAGCTCGGGGATCACAGTCGCATCGGGCATCGATCGGTTGCTCTTCACCGGGTTCTTCACCTATGGTCTCCCGCCGACGCGGCGGGGCTCTTACCGTCCACGAGCAGGCGGGCGATCGCGTCGGCGACCCACCGCCGGTAGCGCTCGACGCTCCATCTCCTCTCTCGGGTCAGCCGCAGGAAGACGGCGGGATCCATGAGCAGCCAGACCGTCTCCACCGCGTCGGCGTGGCTGTGGCGGAGCGGAGCGAGGCGAGCCACTCCATCCACGATCCAGCCTGCGGTCGTCTCCCTCTGGGAGACCATCTGCTCCGCGACGCGCTCCAGCTCGGCGTCCCGCGACGACCCCTCGAAAACAGCCAGCACCAGGCCCGCTGAACGCCGCTGTGCCGCCGCCAGGATGCCGGAGACGATGGAGAGGAACTCCTTGACGGTTCCGGCCGCCCGGGCCTGGACCACCCACGGCTGGTCGAGCACCGCGACGGGTTCGTCGTTCCCGGCGATGGCGACATCGATCGCCGCCTTGAGAAGCCGGGCCTTGGTCCCGAACTGGGCCTCCACGGTCGGTACCGAGACGCCCGCCTCGGCGGCGACGGCGCGCATCGTCGTCGCTACGTAGCCGCGGTCGAGGAACGTGGCGCCGGCCGCCTCGATCACCCGCCGGCGGGTGCTGCGTGCCCGCTCCTCGCGGAGCGGCGATCGGTAGCGACGGATCTCGGTGGGGCCGGCAGATGCCACCCCGCCAGTATCGAGTATGGGCTGGCCATAGTCAAATTGTCATGGCGGCCGTTGCCCAGCTCCGGCGATGGCCCGGCGGACGGCGCGGGTCGAGGCGGGAGATCGGCGCTGGTTCGGTTACGATCCCGACGTGGACAGTTTGCGATACGGGCCGAACTCGGCCGAGGTGCAGCGACTTCTCGACGATGGGCGCGTCCTCGGGCCAAGCGGCATCGAGCGCATCGCATGGGCATGGCGCCGCTATGCGACCCATGAGCTCGGGGCTTTGGACGACGCCGACAAGGCGGCTCTGGAGATGGTGCGCAAGGATGGCCTCGAGGCTGCCTGGGCGGCCGCTGAGCAGGATCTCCGGGCGATGACCGAGGGGCACCACGCGCAGGCGGCATGGCGCGCGGAGCCGCCGAACGTCGACCGCACCGCCGAGGATGCCGCCCTTCATGCGGCGCTCGCCCTGGTCGCCGGGCCGCAGCTCGACGGCGATCACTACCGGGCGCTGGTGAAGCCGATGTCGGAGGCGCTTCCCTGGCTGCTGCCGGCGGAGCGTCCGGACGAGTACCGCGAACGGCGGCACTGAGCGCCGCCGATCGCCGGGACCGGGGACCGCGTCCCGGCCCTGCGATCGCTCTCATCCCTCCGATCCCGAAGCCGCGGCGGCGACGGTCAGATCCTGGTCGGTCGAGACGCTGACCGAGCGCCAGCGGGCGTCGGACTCGGCCTGGACACGGGTCGCCTCCTCGGAGAGGACGACCGCGTCGCTGCCGAGCAGCAGGCGCAGCGGGGGGTCGTCCGTCTCGGTCACCTGGAGGATGACCTGCGCCGCCCGGGCCGGGTCGCCGGTGGCCAGGGCCCCCGATTCGATGATCCGCTGCCTGAGCTCGCTGACCGGCAGGTAGGCTCGGTGACGGAATGGACGGTCATCGAGGATCCCGCCCAGTCGGTGCGCAGCCCTCCCGGCTCGATCACGGTGACCCTGATGCCGAGCGGCGCGACCTCCGCGGCGAGGACGCCGGAGAAGCCGTTGACCGCCCATTTCGCGCTCTGGTAGGCGGCGAGGCCGGGTGACGCCAGGCGGCCACCGACCGATGAGACCTGGACGAGGTGCCCCGCCCCCTGGGCGCGCAGCACGGGCAGGGCGGCCCGGGTGACGTTGACGACGCCGAAGAAGTTGGTCTCGATCTGGGCCCGAAAGTCCTCGGCGGGCGTGTCCTCGATCGAGCCGAGGTTGGCGTAGCCGGCGTTGTTCACGACCACGTCCAGGCGTCCGAAGGCGTCGACCGCGGCGCGCACGGCGGCCTCGGCGGCGGCGGGGTCGGCGACGTCGAGCGCGACCGGCAGAATCCGATCGCCGTGCTCCTGGACCAGCTCCCGCAGCTGCTCCGGCCGGCGGGCGGTGGCGACGACGCGATGGCCCGCGGCGAGGGCGGTGAGGACGACCTCGCGACTCAGGCCGCGCGAGCTCCCGGTGATCAGCCAGACCTTGGACATTGGGCTATGACCTCCACTTGACTAACTGGATAGTCAGGAAGATACCGACGGGATCGATTGATTTCAACTATCCGGTTAGTCAAGTATCCTGGGGGCATGCCCGGAGACGCCCAGGAGACCCGTCAGCGGCTGATCGAGGCGGCTTCGCGGGAGTTCGCGGCCCGCGGCATCGCCGGTGCCAGGGTGGATCGGATCGCCGCCCTCGCCGGCTGCAACAAGGCGCTGATCTACTTTCACTTCGCCAGCAAGGACGGGCTCTTCGACGCCGTGTTCGACCAGGTGGTGGTGCGGACGGTCCGGGAGGTGCCGATCGATCCCGACGACCTGCCCGGCTACGCGGGCCGGCTCTACGACGGCTACCGGCTCCATCCCGAGACGCTGCAGCTGGCGACCTGGTACCGGCTCGAGCGCTCGCGCGACCGGCCCCCTCTGGAGGGAATCGTCTCCGCCAACGGCGACAAGATCGCCGCCATCGAGGTGGCGCAGCGGGAGGGACGGCTCCCCGGTCGCTTCCGCGCGGCCGAGCTCCTCGCCCTGGTCCTCACCATCTCCACGATGTGGGCCTCGACGGCGCCGGAGTTCTCCGGCGACGTCGACGATCCGGAGCGGCAGCGGCGAACGATCACGGAGGCGGTGGCGGCCCTGCTCGCCGTTTCGTGAGGGACCGCAGGCCCCGGCGACTTCCGCCATGGTTACCGGTGCCGGGACCCGGCTCGCGTCACCCGATACCACCGAATTGAGCAGGAGCTACGGCATGAGTGACGAGAGGGCCCAGGCCTCGGGGACCTTCGACATCGACAGCTGGGATGAGAGCGAGGTCGAGGAGACGGCGGGAGCCAGGTTCAGCCGCGTGCTCGCCGGCAAGATCTATCACGGCGACATCGAGGGGCGGACCACGACGACGCTGCTGATGGCGCTGACCAGGCCGGGGCCGGGTGGCTACGTCGGGATCGAGCACCTCACCGTCACCCTGCAGGGCAGGCAGGGGAGCTTCGCCCTTCAGCACCACGCTCCGATCGGCCCCGGCGACGACCCCTCCGCCGGAATCGCCTCCGTGGTCCCCGACTCCGGCACCGACGGTCTGAGCGGCCTCCGCGGTGAGCTTCGGATCCTCATCGAGGATGGCGGCGTCCACCGCTGGACCCTCACCTACGAGCTCTCCGGTCAGGGATAGCGCGCGCGTCGATCCATCCTTCTCCCGGCGTCGTCGGCCGCTCACTGGCCGTACGGCGGCCGTGGTCGAAAGGTGACAGACGTCTTTACGACCTCTATGCTCCGTTGCCGACATGAGGGCTCGCGGCGTCCTGGCGCTGCTCCTGGTTTGCGCCGGGCTGCTCCTGTCGGGATGCTCGCTCACCGCAGACCGGGGCTACCCACGGACCCTGCTGGAGCCGGTCTCGGGGGCGGCCGAGGTCAGTCGAGACCAGAGGCTGATCATGGTCCTCGCCTCATGGAGGGACTGCGAGCGGAAGCCTCGGCTGGCCGCCGTCGAGGGGCTGAGCAGTGTCGCCCTGGAGCTGGTCTACGCGGCGCGAGCGGCGAACGTCGCCTGCCTCTACGATCTCCGCACGGGCACCGTGAGCACGCAACTCTCGCAGCCTCTCGATGGACGCGTCCTTGTCCAGGCGCTGTCCGGCAAGCGGATACCGACATGGGCCGTTACGAGCAGTCACAGACCGTCGTTCGGGAGCAACTCAACGAGATCCTCCAGAATCCTCTGAGTCGAAGCGGGCAACTCAGGATTCGTACGAGGCATTCCCGGCTGGCCCCATCCTGACGGGCCCGCCTCAGCCGCACCGACGAGGACCTGCTTCGGTGTCGGACATGATCGAGCAACCTCCGGGTGCTCGGTGGGTCCGATCCGGCCAATTCGGACGGTGGCACCCCTCAGCTGACCACGTCCTTGCGCAGTAGGCGGCCCAACAACCATAGTTTTGTCACCCCGATTAACGCCCGGTTTCGAGTTCAGTAACACCACTTACCGACACACTTCCGCTGAGCCTAAAACGCGGTTATCATCGCAGCTGGAAATGGTGACATGGTAACGAAAATCGCAAAAAGTGGTGCACGGCAAAAGACGGCTCGGAGGCCGGGTCGGATCGGAGTCCTGATCGAGGACTATCTCCGCGCTTGCCGAGCCAGGGGGGTGCGGTCGGCAACGCTCGATGCGTACGGTTTCCCTCTTCGTGGGGTGCTCTTGCCGTGGCTGGCCGAGGAGGGCATCGATGACCCCGCCGCGCTCGACAAGAAGACGATCGAGAGCTTCGCCGTGCACCTCCGCGAAGACGGCGGGGCCAAGGGTGTCTTGTCTGAGAACACCATTTGGACGTACATCCGAGGCACCAATCAGTTCATGCGGTGGCTGGCCGAGGAGGGCATCGGCGACGGTGCTACCGTCCGCCAGCGCACCCCACCCTCTCGCAGGGTCGACGTCCTTGATCGTGAAGATGTTCATGCCCTGGTGCGGGCAGCCCGAACCGAGCGTGATGCCGTCATCGTCCAACTCCTCGCCGATTCCGCCATGCGGCCAGGGGAACTGGTCTCCTTGCGCGGTCGCGACCTCAAAAAGGACAGCCGTCGCTTTTGGGTCACGGTGCGCGGGAAGAGCGGCGAGCGGGACGTGCCGGTCGCCAAGGACCTGTGGACGCGCCTAGGGCGCCTGGGCGCCAAGGACGACCCCGAGCGCGCGCTGTTCATCGGTCTGCGTCGCGACCCGCGCACGGGCGAGCGGGAGGCGCTGACCCCGAACGGCGTGCTCCAGTTGGTCCAGGGTCTGGGCAAGGATTGCGGGCTCAAGCAGAATGTGACGCCGTACGTTTTTCGGCATAGCGGCTGCCGATGGATGCTGCTGAACGGGATGTCGACGGTCGCGGTGGCGCAGATCATGGGTCACGGGTCAGAGAGAATGATTCGGCTGCATTATGCGAATCTGGGCCGGAACGACTCTTACGATCAGCTGATCGGCTTACTTAAAGATCACGGCTAGCCCTCCTTAACCCACAGAGATACACGCTAACGTGTGTAATGTTAGCAAGGCTAACGAGTGTGGTATAACGTGGGGCCATGGCGTCGTTACCCCCCGACCCCCGACGTGGTTACGAGCGGATTAATCCAGCCGCGCTTCATCGGGCCATAGCCGAGCGCGGGCTCACGCACGCGGAGTTCGCAGACCACATTGGGATGCCTGCGCCCGGGCTCTCTCGCATCCTCCAAGGACGTACCCCCGTTCGCGTTGCCACCATCGCCCGCATCGCGCAGGGGCTCAGCGAGATCGAGCCGGTCCCGGGCATGGCCGACCTGCTGGAGCCAGAGTCGGAGGGGTCGGCGTGACCCAGGAGAGGAACGTGACAAAGAAGATCCAGCAGGTCGAAGTGATCACTCTCGACCCCGCGAAGGTGGACCAGCTACGCCGGGCGATCCTGTCCGGTTTCGTCGATCGCCGAGACACCCAGCTATGCGCAGACCTTCATGCCCTGGCGGAGCAGATCCGCGAGGGGGTGCCCAAGCCGCGCCGCGTGCCTCGCATCGAGGCTGGGGAGGAGGACTAATGGCGAAGGTGACCGAGGTGTGGAGGGCGGCCGCGATGGACG
>DATAXV010000193.1:0-7657 GCA_036272915.1 Candidatus Dormiibacterota bacterium | reverse complement strand
CCTCGACCGCGGGTGCGGTCTCGGGGGCGGGTGACTGCTCGGAGCGGCGGCGCATGCCGGCACCGTATCGGAAGGTCCAGATCATGAGCAGGATCGTAATGCCATAGCCCAGGATCGGGGAGATCGCGAGCACGGTTCCGGGCGGCAGGCTGAGGGCGACGCCGGCCTGGATCCCGGTCTCGACGAGCAGGCCGACCCCCCAGACCACGGTCATCACGCGGAAGCCACGGCGGAAGGCGGGGCGCTCCAGCCAGAGCCACTCGAAGAGGTCGTCGCCCTTGCCCGGGGGCGGCTTGACGCCGCCGCCGACGAAGCGCTTGCCGACGTGGAAGAGGATCGGGCGCGGGAGGAGCAGGGAGAGGATGAAGACGATCCCGACGGCGGCGTTGAGGAACGACTCCTTGACCAGGTAGAAGGTCGGGTTCTGGGAGGTCAGGGAGATGCCGATCCCGATCACGATCGTGATCAGCGAGATCACGGCGATCACGTCGAGCCTGCGGGTGCGGATCCAGTCGGCGATCGCCCAGACGATGGGGAAGACCGATGTCGCGATCAGCGCCTTGATCTCGGGCACGTGGTGCGCGGTGAGCACCTGATAGAGGAGGTAGGGCAGAAGCCCGTTGACGACGAGGCTGGGGACGAGCCCCTTGACCATTGCCATCCGGTCGAACGATCTCTGGTTCTCGGCCACGGGTCGAACTCTATAGGCGCGCAGGAGGCCCGGCCAGTCCCAGCGGTCAGGGTTTCCGCCTGACGTATGTCATGCGCCGGGCTGGGACCGGTGCCCCGGGGGGGTGCAGACAGGCTCATTTTCTCCAGCACGGAGCCGCCTGTACATTCCCCCAGGAGGCGCGGGAGGATGGTGGCAAGACGACGACGTGGACTCGAGACCTTGGAGGATGTGCCCGGGGATGCACAGGGGTGACGGACCCCGTGATCAGGGCCCGGCTGCGCGCTCTCGACCGCTGCCTGCAGTTGATCGAGGATGCGCTCGCCAGTGGGCAGGAACGCGTCACCGGCGCCCTCGCCCAGAACCTCCATCAGCTGCTCGGCGAGGCGGGCCTCGTCGCCACCCACAGGCTCGAGGGACGCCGGGTCGACCGGGTGCTCGATGACATATTCGCCCTTCAGGCGCGGTTGCTTGGTCAGGATGAGGAGAACTGGTCGGGGTGAGTCAGCGCCCTCCGCCGAGTCGCCCCTGAACCAGAGCCCAGCCGCCCTGGGTAGAATGCCGACAACTATGGACTCACCACCGTGGAGGGATGAATGACCTCGTTCGCAACCGCCGACTCCTACATGCTCACGTCCGAATCCGTGACCGAGGGTCATCCAGACAAGGTCTGCGACCAGATCTCGGACGCGGTGCTGGACGCCATGCTGGAGCAGGACCCTCGCTCTCGGGTGGCCTGTGAGGCGGCCATCACGAAGGATTTCATCGCCGTCATCGGTGAGGTGACGACCCGGGCCGAGGTGAGCCTGGAGAAGATCGTCAAGGAGACCATCAGGGGCATCGGCTACGTCGACAACGAGAGCGGGTTCGACCCCGACCACGCGCTACTCAGCATCGCCCTCAAGGAGCAGTCGCCGGACATCGCGGCCGGCGTCAACGACTCCCTCGAGCACCGTCTCGGCGGAGGCGAGGACCACTACGAGCTGCAGGGCGCCGGCGACCAGGGGATGATGATCGGCTTCGCCTGCAAGGAGACGCCGGAGCTGATGCCGCTCACGATCTCCCTGGCTCACCGCCTGACCCGGCGGCTGGCCTCGGTCCGCCGGGCGGGGACCCTGCCCTGGCTGCTGCCTGACGGCAAGTCCCAGGTCACGGTCGAGTACCACAGGGGCAAGCCGCGCCGGATCGAGGCGGTCGTGGTCAGCACCCAGCACCGCAAGGGCGTGACCGCGAAGCAGATCGAGGAGGGCATCCGCGAGCTGGTCATCGGCCAGGTCCTGCCCGCCGAGCTGATCGACGACGACACCAAGATCTACGTCAACCCGAGCGGGCGGTTCGAGATCGGCGGCCCGGTCGCCGACGCCGGCCTGACCGGGCGCAAGATCATCGTCGACACCTACGGTGGTGTCGCCCGCCACGGTGGCGGGGCGTTCAGCGGCAAGGACCCGAGCAAGGTCGACCGCTCCGCCGCCTACGCCGCCCGCTGGGTGGCCAAGAACCTGGTTGCGTCCGACCTGGTCGAGCGCTGCGAGGTGCAGCTCTCCTACGCCATCGGCCGGGCCCGCCCGACCTCGATCGCGGTGGAGTCCTTCGGCACCGCCAGCGTTCCCGAGGAGGAGCTGCGGCGGGTCGTCAACGCCCACTTCGACCTCCGCCCGGCGGCGATCATCGACAAGCTCGACCTGCTGCGGCCGATCTACCGCCCGACCGCGGCCTACGGCCACTTCGGACGGGACGACCTGCAGGTGCCCTGGGAGGCGACGCCGAGAGCGGCCGAGCTGCGCAGCAACCACGCTGTTGTCTGATCCGGTGGGTGAGGGGGAAGGAGGACCAAGAGTCTTCGACAGTCGGCAGGGGGCACTGGTCCCGCTGCCGACGACCGAGGACCTGGAGCATCCGGGCGGCCGGCTGCTCCGGCTCTACGTCTGCGGTGTCACGCCCTATGAGTCTGGCCATCTCGGCCACGCCTTCACCTTCTGCTCGTTCGACGTCCTGATCCGCTGGGCCGAGGCGCAGGGGATCAGGGTCCGGTACGTCCAGAACGTCACCGACGTCGACGACCCGCTCTTCGAGCGCGCCGAGCGCGACGGGGTGGCCTGGGAGGCCCTGGCCCGCTCCCAGGTCGACATGCTGCTCCGCGACATGTCGGATCTCGGCTGGCGCCCGCCCGACGTCATGCCCTGGGTCTCGAACGAGGTCGAGGGGGTCATCGACGCGGTCACCCAGCTCTGTGACGCCGGCTACGCCTATCGCACCGACGCCGTCTACTTCGACGTGGCCAAGACTCCGGACTACGGCGGGCTGTCGCACCGCACCCGGACCTCGATGCTGCGCAAGCTTCGCGACGAGGGGCTGCTCGGAGAGGTCTCACCGGCGGCCAAGCGCAATCCGCTCGACTTCCCCCTCTGGCGGCCGTCGGCGCCGGGCGAGCCGAGCTGGCCGGCACCGTTCGGAGCGGGACGTCCGGGCTGGCACATCGAGTGCTCGGCGATGGCGATGCGCCACCTCGGCCCCCAGATCGAGATCCATGGCGGAGGCCGGGACCTCCTCTTCTCGCACCACGAGTCGGAGCGGGCCCAGTCGGAGGCGCTCAACCACGGACTGACCTTCGCCCAAGCATGGATGCACGCCGGGATGGTCAGGTACGAGGGCCACAAGATGTCCAAGTCGCTGGGCAACCTGGTGCTGGTGCCGCAGCTCCTGGAGCGGACCACGCCGGTCGCGGCCCGGCTCTGCCTCGCTCAGCACCACTACCGGCGCGACTGGAGCTTCCGCTGGGAGCTGCTGGATCGGGCGGACGCCCTGGCCCGGCGGCTGGCGACCCTCCTCGGGACGAGGACGGCGGGGCACCCGCAGCGGCCCGAGACGGCGCTGGCCGACGAGTTCGGCCTGGCCCTGGAGGACGATCTCGACACCTCGCGGGCGGTCCGGGTCCTGTCCCGGGCGGTTGGCGCCGGGGACGAGGCCTCGGCGCGCTGGATGACCTCGATCCTCTGCGGAGACGCCGCCCTGAGCTGATCACGGGACGATCCGGTTCAGTCCCTCGCGGTCGGTGTCGACGCGTTGCGCCTCACGCTCCAACGCCTGCTCCAGCAGCCGCACCCACTCCTGGACCGGGACCCGGCGGGGACGGCCGTAGATGCCCTTGCGGACCGGGGCCAGGGATGCCCCGAGGGCTCCGCCGACGAGGGCCGCGCAGCGGAACTCCTGGCCGTCGGCGAGGACCGTCAGGCCGCGCACGCGGGGACGGATGAGGCCCCCGCGCCGGATGCTCACCCGCTCCGGAAGCAGCTGCTCGAGCCGGAAGGCGAGGGACTCCAGGAGCCAGTCAGCATCGGCCTCCTGCAGCCGGAGAGCCTCCGCCGCCATCTCCAGACGGTCGGGGAAGCCGAACCCCGGCGCCTGCGTCATCAGCCCAGTATAGAAACTGCCGGAGCCCTGTTCCGGAGGGCCTCGGAGGTGGTGGGGAGAGTCACGGGCCCCGGTCCCCCGTCCGGGCCCGGGGAATCACTCCCAAGCCGATTCACCCTGGCGTCCACACTGCCGGGACCCTCCGATCTGATGCTCACGCTCGATGATCCGGAGGCTCCATACGGCGCCGCACCGCGTAACTGGCTCCCATAGAACCTCGACAGGTGGGCGGGAACCGGCATTCCGCGGAGCAGAGGCACCCGCTGACGTCGGCGCCTCTCCAGACCGCTCGAAGCGCAAGCCGGTACCATCACGCGCTCAGAGTGCCGTCCGGGCTCCCCCGCTTTCCCGCATGAAGGAGACGTCGATGACCAGGATTCATGCTCCGGCGCCAGGCGAGGAGCTTCGCGCCCTGCTCGCCCAGGCTGCCAACCTTCGGCAGCGGGTGTCGCAGACCGCTGGCCGGTCGGAGGGTGATGCAGCGCCGGAGCCCGTTCACCCGACCTTCGCGGACCGGCTGGAGGCATCGGTCATCCGCCCCCTGACCGAGGCGCTTCACCGGTTGGGTGAGTTCCCTCCCCATGAGCATGAGGGGAACGATGTTCAGCGCGCCGATTCTGGAGCGTCCATCGACGAGGCTCTATGGCGGCTGACGAAGGAGGTCACCCGGCTTCGGATGCTCCCGACGGCGGCGACCCAGGTGCTGGAGGCGGCGGCCGGGCTCCAGGACCTCGCCTGCGAGTCCGTGTCCGCAGATGGCCTGACGGAGCGCCTCCGTGCGCTCGAGGAGATTCAGTCAGGGCTTGAGCCGGTGGTTCAGGCCTCGATCAACGGTCCCTACCTGGTCGCCGGCGTTGACAGGATGACGAACTGGCTGGGGGAGCCGATTCCCACCCGACCCCAGATGGCCCTCTGCCGGTGCGGCGCTTCGGCGAGAAAGCCGTTCTGCGACGGCACACACGCGCGCATTGGCTTCGCCTCGGGGAAGGACCCCGACCGGCGGGACACCTACGTCGGCCAGCAGGTGACCATCTTCGACAACCGCGGCATCTGCCAGCACTCCGGCTTCTGCACGGATCGCCTGTCCAACGTCTTCCACCAGGGAGAGGGGCCCTTCGTCACGCCCAGTGGCGGCCGAATGGACGAGGTCATCAGAGCCGTCCGCGACTGCCCCTCCGGCGCGCTCAGCTATGCCATCGACGATCGGGAGGCCAGAGAGCAGGTCGACCACGGCGACAAACGGAAACCCGCCATCGAAGTCTCAAAGGACGGCCCCTACCGCCTCGTCGGCGGGATCACTCTCCTCAACGCCGAGGGCCAGGAGGAGCCTCGCAACCAGGGCGCCTCCCGCGAACACTGCGCGCTCTGCCGCTGCGGCCAGTCGCAGAACAAGCCCTTCTGCTCGGGCATGCATTGGTACGTGGACTTCCACGACCCGGTGGCCGAGCCCGGTCATGAGCCCACCGTGTTCGAGGGGTGCGGGGGTCTGCCGGCACTCACTCGGATGACCCGGCTCTTCTACGAGAAGTACGTGCCCGCCGATCCGCTGTTGGCACCTCTGTTCGCCGAGATGTCCGCCGATCACCCGGAGCGAGTGGCCAAGTGGCTTGGGGAGGTCTTCTGTGGCCCGACCCATTACAGCGATGAATATGGTGGCTACGCTCGAATGATCTCTCAGCACGTCGGCAAGGGCCTGACCGAGGAGAAGCGGGCGCGATGGGTCGCGCTCCTCATCCAGTCGGCGCAGGACGCCGGTCTCCCCAACGATGCCGAATGGCGCTCCACGTTCGGCGCCTACGTCGAATGGGGCTCACGGTTGGCGGTCGAGAACTCCCAGGCAGGCGCCAGACCCCCAGAGAATATGCCAATGCCCCGCTGGGACTGGCACACCGCGGCGGGAGCTCCGGGCTCTCGAATCTCGGCGTCGGCTCCGGCACAAGAGGAACCCGATGAATCGATCGTGCTGCCGGGCGCGGGCGAAACGGTGGGCTTTGAGAGACACATCAAGTCCCTGTTCCGCGCGCGGGATCGTCGCTCGATGAAATTCGCCTTCGATCTCTGGGCCTACGATGACGTCCGACAGCACGCCCACGCCATCCTCGACCGCCTGCGCAACGGGTCCATGCCCTGCGACGGTCCATGGCCGGAGGAGAAGATCGATGCCTTCGCCCGCTGGGTGGACTCTGACATGTCGGCCTAGCAGACGGTCCGCGGGCATCGGGCTTGGTCGGGCTGAACTGGGGTCAGTTCAGCGGCACCGTCCGCTTGCCGGCGGTGCATCGCGGCGGTCCCCGCTGCGAGCCGCCATTGGATGCGAACCAGCAGCTGCGCAGACCCTCCGTAGCGCTTATAGATCCCTCGAGCAGTCCGAGGAGCGCACTCCGACACGACCTTTTCACGGAGGCCGCCAGCCGGTCTGAAGGGTTTCGGATGCGCATTCCAGAGCTCGCCGGGTGACGGTGCTGGGTCCCCTCTCGCCGGAGCACCGAGGCGACGCTCCCTCGGGAGGTGCACCCGGCAGTGCCGGTTGCTTAGGATGGGTGGCATCCGAGGGGCGGCACGTCCTCGCCGGTCCCGACCAGACCAGGAGCGACCTCCAGATGAGCCTGTTGCGGCGGGTGTCGGACGCGATCCAGCAGCGGCTCGTGCGTGCCCCCGAGCAGGAGGCGGGCGACCCGGTCAAGGACCTCGAGAAGGCCTACCAGCAGCAGCTGATCCAGCTCCAGCAGGTCCGCCGCAACGTCGCCGACGTGGTCACCGCGAAGAAGCGGCTGGAGATCCACGGGGCTGATCTGCAGCGCCAGGCAGACCACCTCCAGGAGCAGGCGCGGTCGGCGCTGCGCGAGGGCCGCGAGGACCAAGCCAGGGCGGCCCTGACCCGAGCCCAGGTCGCCCAGTCGCAGCTCACCGATCTGCGCCAGCAGATCGGCCCGCTCAACGAGCAGGAGCAGCAGCTCCAGCTCCTGGTCCACCAGCTCCAGACCAAGGTCGAGGCCTTCCGGACCCAGCGCGAGGCGCTGCGGGCCCGCCACACGGCGGCCCAGGCGACGCTGCAGGCGGGGCAGGTGCTCAGCGGGCTGACCGAGGAGATGGACGACGCTAACCGCACCGTGGCCAGGGCCCGGGAGCGGACGGATCAGGCCCAGGCCCAGGCGTCGGCCATCCAGGGTCTGATCGGGAGGCCCGAAGAGGGGCTGCCGGCCAGCGCCAGCGAGATCGACCGCCAGCTCCAGCTGGGCAGCGGGCAGGCCCACGTCGAGGCGCAGCTGCAGGCGATGAGGGCGCAGATGGAGCTGCCCGACACCGTGCTCGTGGTCCGGATCCAGGGCGAGGGCCAGTACCGCCTGGCCCGGGCCGACGCGGGCAAGCTCGAGGTCGGCGACCGCAACCTCACCTCGGCCATCGAGAGCGGCGACGAGGAGCGCTTCCGGACCGCGGTCAACGACCTGCTCGGCACGGTCCGCAGCCTTGGCTCGCGGCTCGACGCCAACGACCTGCGCCCCTCCGACATCGTCCTCCCGGCGCCCGACATGTCGCTGGAGGAGGCGAAGCGGATTCTCGACGGCGGCTGAGCCT
>DATAXV010000192.1:0-8819 GCA_036272915.1 Candidatus Dormiibacterota bacterium | reverse complement strand
CTCAATTTGAACTTGGCGAAGCCGTGCAGATGTAGCCAGTAGCCGCTGCGTCGCGTCGGCCGGGGATGCGATCATTTAGCCAGACTTGGTGCTTTGTAGCCAGAGCGTGCATCTCCGAACAAGTTCAGCTCGAATTGGGTGAGCTCGGGAACTTCGGACTAGCCAGCCATGGGGTGACCCACCAGTGCACTCCAGCAGCCCAACATCGGGCGCTTGCTACCCCCGACACGTGCCACATCTGGTGGGCCACCCCGATGGCGGCTCAATATGAGGCGCACCCTAACATCACGCCGCCAGAGGTGTCAACCGTTTTCGACGACTCCTCCGACATGCTCTCGCTGCCACAGGCTGACCACGGTCCCGGCGATGAGCACGACGACCGACGCGGCGAGCCCGGTGGCGACACCGCCGCTGCGATCCGACACCAGTCCGGAGAGCGACGGCCCGATCGCCTGACCGAGGGCGAAGACGAAGGTGAGCTGCCCGATCGCGCTGGTCCATGCCGAGGGCGGGAGCATGCGGCGTGCCAGCGAGGTCACGGCGGAGACGACGACCATCATGCTGCCGCCGAAGAGCACGGCCGAAGCGAAGGCGAACGGTGCGCCGGCGTGCAGCAGGGGCAGGGCCGCCCCGACCGCGACGACGCCGAGGCAGCAGGCGATGCCGGCGCCTCCGCGCATCCGGTCGAGCAGAGCGCCCCAGGCGGGCATGGCCACCACGCAGGCCAGGCCGAGGACGATCCAGAAGAGCCGTATCTCGCCTCCGTCCACACCCCTGCCCTCGACGAAGGCGACGATGAAGGTCATGTAGGCGATGTAGCCCAGACCGAAGAGCCCGTAGGCGATGAAGACGGGGGTGAGCGCGCGGGGCGGCCGCCAGGAGCTGAGCACGGGCGACCGATGCGGCTCCTGGATCCCGCGCAGCACCGGCCATACCAGGGCGGCGGCCAGGATCGCGACCCCGCCGAGGACGGCCCAGGCGAGGCGCCAGTTCATCTGCGGCTGGAGCACCAGACCGGACAGGACGATCCCCAGACCGCCCCCGCTGGTGTAGATGGAGAGGATGGTGCTGGCGCGGGCCGGCCGGCGGTTGGCGAGCTGCGCCGCCAGCGCGGCACCGACCACGAAGACGACGGCGCCGGCCAGGCCCGAGACCGTGCGGCAGACGAGGAGGAGGCCGAAGTTGGTCGTCGCCCCCGAGCCGAGCAGGCTGGCGGCGGTCACGAGCATTCCCAGGAGGAAGGCGCGCCGGGCCCCGATCGCGGAGGCGATGGCGGTGGCGACGATGGCGCCGACCAGATACCCGGCCGCGTTGGCGGTGTTGACCAGCCCGGCCAGCGCATAGTTCAGATCGAGGCTGCGCCGCATCGCCGGCAGGAGCAGGGCATAGGAGAATCGCGCGAAGCCGATGGCCACGACCGGGCCGATGGCGAGGGCGATCGCTGGCAGGAGGGTCCGGCTCTCAGCCTCGGCCCTCATGCCGGCGTCTCGAGCCGGGAATCGATCAGGCGCGCCGCCGCCGCCGCCGCCCGCTGATAGGCGTCAGCGTCGCCATCGACCAGCACCCTCGAGCTTGCACCGTCGATCAGGAGGAGCAGCTCGTAGGCGAGGTCGTCGGGATCGCTCACCCCGCACTCCGCCGCCAGCTCGCTCATCCGGCCGCGAAGCTGGGCCTTGTAGCGGGACACCGTCTGCCTGGCCGGGTGGCCGGGATCGGGCAGCTCGGCGGCGGCGTTGAGGAAGGCGCATCCTCGGGAGGCGGGGTCGCCGTGCCACGCCGTCAGCCAGTCGAATACGGCGAGTAGACGCGCGCGAGGCTCGGCCACCCGGGCGAGATGCCGCTCCAGACCCTCCAGGCGGCGCGTCCGGCGGTGGTCCAGGGCGGCGGCCAGGAGCGCCTCCTTGGATCCGAACTGGGCGTAGAGGGTCGGCTTGGACACGCCCGCGGTCTCGACCAGCGTGTCGACGCCGGTGGCCACGATCCCCTGCCGGTAGAAGAGGTCCTCCGCCGCCTGCAGCAGCCGTTCGCCGCCGCGGGAGAGTGTGCTTGCCATGTCCCCATACTGACAGGTCAGTAAAGCGACGTGGACGTAAGCTTTGCGCCGATGAGCAAGTCGGTGATCGTTGCCGGGGCGCGAACCCCGATCGGCAGGTTCGGCGGCGCCCTCTCGGGGATGACGGCGGTCGCCCTCGGCGGCGTCGCCATCGGCGAGGCGCTCGCGCGCTCCGGGGTGTCCGGCGGCGAGGTCGACTACGTGATCATGGGCCAGGTCATCCAGGCCGGCACCGGACAGATCACCGCCCGGCAGGCCGCGGTCGCCGCCGGGATCCCACTCGAGGTCCCCGCCCTGACCATCAACAAGGTCTGCCTGTCCGGGCTCAACGCGATCGCCCTCGCCGATCAGCTGATCCGTGCGGGCGAGGTCTCGGTCGTCGTCGCCGGCGGCATGGAGTCGATGAGCCAGGCCCCCTACCTCGTGCCCAAGGCGCGCTTCGGGGCGAGGATGGGCGATGCCCTGATGGTCGATGCCATGGTCCACGACGGCCTCTTCTCCACCTTCACCGGGCAGCCCATGGGCGAGAGCTCGGACGAGGTCAACCAGGAGCTGGAGATCTCCCGCGAGGAGCAGGACGCCTGGGCCGCGCGCTCCCACCAGAGAGCGGCCAGGGCGGCCGCCGAAGGACGGCTCGAGGAGGAGATCGTCCCCGTCACCGTGCCCGCGCGAAAGGGTGCGGCGACCGAGGTCAGCGCGGACGAGGGGATCCGGCCGGACAGCACCGCCGAGGCGCTGGCGCGCCTCTCCCCCGCCTTCCGCGAGCGCGGCACGATCACGGCCGGCAACGCGTCGCAGATCTCCGACGGGGCCGCCGCCGTCGTCGTCATGTCGGCCGAGGAGGCGGCCCGTCGCGGCGTCGAGCCGCTGGCCGAGATCGTGGCCCACGGGATGAGCGCCGAGCGCTTCGCCTGGCTCCACACCGTGCCCGCCCTGGCCCTCAGCCGCGCCCTGGAGAAGGCCGGGCTGAAGGCAGGCGATCTCGGCCGGGTGGAGATCAACGAGGCCTTCGCCGCGGTGGCCCTGCACAGCGCCCGGATGCTGGATCTCGAAGAGGATCGGGTCAACCTCAACGGCGGCGCCGTCGCCCTCGGCCATCCGATCGGCGCGACCGGCGCCCGGCTGGCCCTGACCGTGGCCCACGAGCTGCGGCGCACCGGCACCGAGATCGGCGCCGCGGCGCTCTGCGGCGGCGGCGGCCAGGGCGACGCGCTCCTGCTCCGGAACCCGGCCGCGTGACCCGCCTGCCGGCCGCCGACCGGGCCGTGGCCAGCGCCTACCTGGACGCGACCACGGCCGGAGAGGAGGCCGGCTCAGCGCTTCTGCCCGAGCTCCGGCGCCTGTTCCAGTCGCGGCCCGATGCGGCGCTGGAGACCTATCTCGGCGCCATCGGCGAGGTGGCGGCCGACCGCGCGGTGAGGCGACCCCGGTGCGTTTGGGCCCTTCGCCGCCTCGAGGAGGCTGTCGAGTTGATCGGGGCGACGCCCTCGCTCGCGCCCCGCTTCCAGGCCGATTTTCTCCGCCTCAGGGCGATGCTCCACCTCCGCCTCGGCGCCGGGACCGAGGCCGTCATCGAGATGGAGTCGGCGATGCAGGCGGCGATGCGACACCACGACCGGGGGGCCGCCGCCCGCGTCCTCGAGGAGCTGGCGGAGGCCGCCTTCGCCGCCGGCGCACCGGACCCGGCCGCCTGCTGCAACCGGCACGCGCTCACCAACTTCGAGGTCGCCGGCGACACCGCCGGCGTGGATCGCTGCCGGCGGAGGGCGGAGCGCCTCGCCGCGCCAGAGACCTGAGCGGCATCGGGCCGCTCCACCGCCAGCACCACCCACTGATCTGCTCTGGGCGCCGGCGCACCCATGGTCGAGAGCGGCGCGGCCGGTGTCCGGGAGCTGATGGGCGGGCCGGAGCCGCGTCGACACCATCATTCCCGAGCGCCGAGCGCCGGGCCACGCAGGCGAATTGGTGCCTTTTTCAAGCGGAAGGGCTAGCCTCGAAGCGAAGATGAGGGGCGGTCCACCCGTTGGCGTCTCCGTGCCGGAGGGGCCGTCCGAAGGACGGGCGGCCGCCGCCGAGACGCCGCTGCGCAAGCATCGCGATCTCTATCTGTGGCTGCTGCTCGGCAACGCCCTGATCATCCTCACCTTCTGGTGGTACGGCTCCGGGCGCAGCTCGTTCGGCGGGACCATCGCCGTGATCAACGGGCTGGGCCGCCTCGCCGCGCTGCTCGGCACCTATCTCGTCCTCTGGCAGCTGCTGCTGATGTCGCGCCTGCCCTGGCTGCACCGCGCCTTCGGGAGCCAGGTCGTGGTCCGGCTCCATCGCTGGAACGGCTATCTGGCGCTGGGCCTGCTCGTGGCCCATGGCGCGCTCCAGACCCTCGGCTACGAGATCGCCGCCGGCATCGGCCCGCTGCAGCAGCTGTGGCGCTTCATCGTCGCCTACCCCGGCCTGCTCGCCGCCATCGTCGCCCTGGCCATGCTCCTGGTCGTCGTCGCCAGCACGGTCGTGATCGTCCGCCGGCACATCGCGTACCACACCTGGTACTTCGTCCACCTCTACACCTACGTGGCCATCGCCCTCGCCTTCAGCCACGAGATCCTTGTCGGGACCGACTTCATCAAGGACCGCGCCTTCACCGTCTACTGGTGCGCGCTCTACGCGGCGGTGGTCGTGCTGCTGCTGACGACCAGGGTCGCGCGGCCGGCGATGCTCCTGGCCAGCCACGGCTTCCGGGTCCAGGAGGTGCGCCACGAGGCGGAGGGGGTCTTCTCGATCCACATCTCGGGGCGGGACATCGGCTCGCTCGGCTACCGCGCCGGGCAGTTCGTCCAGCTCCGCTTCCTCGACCGCCGGCGGTGGTGGGAGTCGCACCCCTTCTCCCTCTCCGAGGCACCCACCGGACAGCGGCTGCGGGTCACGGTCAAGGCCCTCGGCGACCACTCGGCGGCGCTGGCCGGGGTGCGCCCGGGCACCCCGGTCCTCCTCGAGGGCCCCTTCGGCAGCCTCGACGCCCGCTCCGATCCCGACGCCAGGGCGCTGCTCGTCGGCGGCGGCATCGGCATCGCCCCGCTCCGCGCGCTGGCCGAGGAGATGAGCGGGCGGGGTACCGACGTCTGCCTGCTCTATCGGGCTCAGGACGAATCGGAGCTCATCTTCCGCGACGAGCTCGACGCCGGAGCCCGGGGCCTCACCACGCACTACCTGCTCGACCACCCGGACGGCGCCCCGGGACGCTGGTTCGAACCGGAGGAGCTCCGCCGCCTGGTGCCCGACGCCGGCGAGCGGGAGGCCTACATCTGCGGTCCCAGACGGATGATGCTCGACGTCGAGCGCACCCTCCGTGGCATTGGCGTCGCCCGCCGCCGCATCCACCTGGAGGGCTTCAGCTACTGGCAATGAGACGAGCCCTCATCGTCACCGCCCTGACCGCGGTCGGGGTCGGCCTCCTCTTCCACTACCAGCCGGGAGGCGGGCCCGGCACGGCGACCTCGGTGCCGCCCGACGAGGGCGCGGCCAGGGACGGCACCTACACCGGCACCCTGGAGAGCGAGGTCTACGGCCGGGTTCAGGTCCGGATCGTGGTCGAGGAGGGACGGCTGGTCGACATCAGCACCGTGAGCCTGGTCGGGGACAGCCCTCACTCCCAGGAGTTGAACCAGCACGCGGCGCCGATCCTCCGCTCCGAGACGCTGCGCGCCCAGAGCGCCCGCATCGACGCCGTCACCGGAGCGACCTATACCAGCGACGCCTACATCGAGTCGCTGGGCACAGCTCTCGACCGGGCGGAGAGGTGACGCGGTGCGGCTGGTCCGCACGGTCATGGGGATGGACGTCACCATCGACGTGCGCGAGGCCGACGCCGGCGACACCGCGCTGAGGGACGCCTTCGCCGACATGGCGATGATCGACCGCCTGTTCAGCCTCTTCGACACCGACAGCGCGGTGAGCCGCATCAACGAGGGGCGGCTCGAGATCGATCAGGCCGGGCCGCTGGTGATCGAGGTGGCCAGGCTCTGCCGCCTGTACGAGGCGGCGACGGGCGGTGCCTTCAGCGCCTGGCGCGAGGGACGGTTCGACCCGACCGGACTGGTCAAGGGGTGGGCCATCGATCGCGCCGCAGCGATCCTGGAGCGAAACGGCCATCGCAACTACCTGGTCGAGGCGGGCGGAGACATCCGGCTGCGCGGCAGCCCCGGCCTGCGCCGGCCATGGAGGGTGGGCATCCGCCATCCGGTCCACCGCGATCTGGTCGTCCGCGTGATCTCCTCCCGCGACCTCGCCATCGCCACCTCCGGCACCTACGAGAAGGGCGACCATATCGAGGATCCCCGCACCGGCCGCGTCCCCACCGGCCTGATCAGCGTCACCGTGATCGGGCCCGACATCATGGAGGCGGACGTCTTCGCCACCGCCCTCTTCGTCATGGGCGAGGCCGGCCTCGCCTGGGTCGAGCGGCAGCCCGGCTACGAGGCCTACGCCATCACCGACGCCATGCGCGGCGTCTGGACCACCGGCTTTCCCGCCGACACCGGGCCGCTGCCACCCGACCGCTGAGCTCCTCTGCGCCGGCCCCGGCGGCGCGAGCATGATGGTGGGCTGTGGCCCGGTTCACCAACGCTCAGATCGAACGCACCCCCGCCCGCCTGATCGGGCCGCCGGTGCACGGCCGCAAGGAGGGCTCGCAGCCAACATGACCGTCACCACCCTGGATCTCCGCCGCCGCAAGTCGGAGGGGCGGCGCTTCGCGATGCTCACCGCCTACGACTACACCACCGCGCTGCTGGCCACCCGGGCCGGCATCCCGGTGCTGCTGGTCGGCGACTCCCTGGGCAACGTCATCCTCGGGCACCGGACCACCGTGCCCGTGACCGTGGACGACATCTCCCACCACTGCGCGGCGGTGGCGAGGGGCGCGACCGAGGCGCTGATCGTCGCCGACCTCCCCTTCCTCTCCTACCAGGCCTCGGTCGAGCGGGCGGTCCTCGCCGCCCAGCGGCTGATGCAGGAGGGTGGAGCCCACGCGGTCAAGATGGAGGGCGCCGGTCCGACCGTCGACGTCGTCCGGCGACTGACCTCGGCCGGGGTGCCGGTCATGGCCCACCTCGGGCTGACGCCGCAGTCGGTGCACGCGCTGGGCGGGTTCCGGGTCCAGGGCAGGGGCGAGGCGGGCGACCTCCTCCTTCGCAACGCCCTCGCCCTCGAGGAGGCGGGCGCCTTCGCGCTGGTCCTGGAGGCGGTCCCCAGCGAGCTGGCCGAGACCGTCACCTCGCGCCTCGAGATCCCGACCATCGGCATCGGCGCCGGACCCCACTGCGACGGGCAGGTCCTGGTCGTCAACGACCTGCTCGGGCTCACCGACCGCACGGCGAAGTTCGTCAAGCGCTACGCCGAGATGGGCGAGGCGACGGTGCAGGCGATGCGCGCCTATGCCGAGGACGTCGAGGAGGGTACCTTCCCGGGACCGGAGCACACCTATGGCGCGCCGCGCGCCCATGCCTGACCGGGAGGGCCCCAGCTCGCTCCAGGTCGTCCAGACGGTGCTCGACCTGCGGGCGCTCGCCGAGTCCTGGCGCAGGCAGCGCCTCCGGGTCGGTCTGGTGCCGACCATGGGCGCCCTTCACCGCGGCCACGTCCAGCTGGCACGGCGAGCCAGGGAGGAATGCTCGCGGGTCATCGTCAGCATCTTCGTCAACCCGCTCCAGTTCGCGGCGGGCGAGGATCTCGACCGCTATCCGCGCCCCCTCGACGCCGACCTGCGCCTGCTCGAGGCGGAACGCGTCGACCTCGCCTTCCTGCCCGCGGTCGAGGAGATGTACCCCAACGGGGAGGGGACCAGGGTCCGGGTGCCGGACCTCGACGGCATCCTGGAGGGCGCCCACCGGCCCGGCCACTTCGAGGGCGTGGCCACGGTCGTGCTCAAGCTTCTCCTCGCCGCCGAGCCCCATCGAGCCTACTTCGGCCGCAAGGACGCCCAGCAGCTGGCCGTGGTCCGGCGCCTGGCCTCGGACCTGCTCACCGGCGTCGAGATCGTCGGCTGTCCCACCGTGCGCGAGCCCGACGGCCTGGCCCTGAGCTCGCGCAACCGCTACCTGGAGGGAGCCGACCGCGCCGCCGCCACCTGCCTCTCCCAGGCGCTGCTCGCGGCCAACGCCGCCTACCTCGACGGCGAGCGCGACTCGGCGGCGCTGCGCGAGAGGCTGTGGGAGGTGCTCGGGCGCGAGCCCAGGGCCGACGTGGACTACGCGGAGGTGGTCGACGAGGGGACCTTCCAGGCGCCGGGCCGGCTGGCCGTGATCGCGGCGCGCATCGGCGGCACCCGGCTCATCGACAACCACCTGCTCGGCGAGCCCTTCCCCTGATCGGGTTCGCGGCGGACCGGAGTCTTGCTACCGTTCAGGGCGATGCGGTCGACGCGCGGTGGGGAGGGAATCTGATGGGCATGGCGTCGTTGGTGTGGATCCTCATCCTCGTGGTCATCGTGGCCGGGGTGGTGATCACGATTCGAGCGCAGCGCGGGCGGGGGCCGGCGCGGACCGATCAGCAGCCCACGCCGAGTCCGCAGGCGCCTCTGGCGGCGCAGCAGTACTCCGCCGACGGGAGATGGTGGTGGGACGGCACGCGGTGGGTACCGGTCCCCCCGTCGCAGCATCCGCGACAGCCGCCGGTGTCCGGAGGGCAGTAACCCTGGGATCCTCCAGCTTAGGGCTCTCTGAGGAATAACGCTTACAAAGTTGGAGGGACGAGGAGCCGGCGAGGTGCGATG
>DATAXV010000191.1:0-4301 GCA_036272915.1 Candidatus Dormiibacterota bacterium | reverse complement strand
CAGGACTCGCTCGGGCTCCGAGCTACGGCCCACGCTCTTGCTCCCACCAATGTGGCTTTTGACGCCCCGCTCAGCCGGCGAGGTCTCCCTCACCAACCGGGGCCTGCTACCGGGCGCTCCAGCACCTACCCGGACGGGACTTGCACCCGCTGGCCTGGTCCAGCTTCCAGGACGCAACATGGCCCAGATGGTAAGGCTGCTTCCGGACGATCTCCTTCCGGAAATCGGCGGGCTGATGAGGCAGCCGCCGGCCCCACGTCTGCGTCAGGAATGCAGCAACGACCAATGCACCAGCCCGGACTGACGCCGAGCACGGCGTACAAGCCGGCGCAGATCACACCAACGACCGAACGCCATCGGACGCTTCCGACCCTGGCCAGCCGCTCAGGGCAGGACGGCGGGTACCTCGCAGATCGAGGGGACGACGTCGGTCGCGCCCGCGGCTCGCAGGGCCGGCTCGTCGTGTGCCCCGGTGAGGACGCCGATGCGACGCGAGGCGCCCGCCCGCAGGCCCGACTCCATGTCCGAGGCGGTGTCGCCGACCACGGCCACGGCGGCGACGTCGTCGGCGCCGGTCACGAGCAGCGCGCCGAGCACCAGATCGGGGTAGGGCCGGCCTCGGCCCGCCTCCTCGGGGCAGAGGGTGGCGTCGATCAGCTCGCACCAGCCCAGGCTCTCGAGAAGGCGGTCTCGGGTCGAGGCCGAGAAGCCGGTCAGCAATGCCACCTGCAGGCCGGACACGCGGAGCCGCCGGATCACCTCCTCGGCGCCGGGGATCGGTGCCACCGCACCGGACTCGACCTGGCGGTCGTAGGCACGCTCGAAGGCGCGATTGGCCTGCTGCGCGATGTCCTCGTCCCCGAGCAGTGCCCGGAAGACCATGATCTTGGAGGCACCCATCGTCCGCCGGACCTCGTCCTCCATCGAGGGCCGCCTCGCCGCCGGGACCTTGACCTCGTCGAGGGCCGCGCCGAAGGCGGCCATGACCGCCCCGGCGTCGGCGACGGTGGTGCCGGCCATGTCCAGACAGACCAGCTGCAGGCGTGGGCGCTTGGTCACGTGAAGGTCTCCTCGGCAATGGCTGGGGACATGGTCATCCCGCGTCCGCCGGGACCGGTGACCACGACGAGGCCCGGCTCCGGCTCCGCCCGGGCGTAGGGACGGTCGCCGGTGAACTGGCTGTACACCCCGCACCAGCGTCGGCAGACCTCCGGCGGCGAGGCTCCGAGCAGCCGGCTCGCGCTGGCCAGCAGATGGCGCTCCGGAGCGGTGTCGTAGTCGAATGGGAACGGCTCCTCGTACCGGTGCGTGTCGCCGATGGTGAGCGACCCGTCCGCCCGCTGGACCAGGAGCAGCTGGGCACCCCAGTCGGAGCCGAGCTCGTCCTGCGGGCCGAGCGCCTCTCGCGGGGCTCCGGCGAAGGCGGGATAGTAGCGGAGCGAATCGGCGTCGGCCAGCGCCGGCCCCACCGGAGAGCCCAGCGGCGCCGTCTCCAGCATCTGGAGGCGGACCCGGCGCAGAGGCAGACCGGCGAGCACGGCGGCGGCGAGGCCGGCATGATCGGCGCCCGTGCAGACCACGACCAGATCCGCCTCGTGGCGCTCGCCGGTGTGGTCGAGGACCCGGCCGGACGCCACCTCCCGGATGGTTCGACCGGGCAGCCAGCGGTACCGGCCCGAGCGCTCCAGCCCGGCACGGAGGGCGGACAGGACCCTCCGGGGCTCGAGGATGGCGTCGCGGGCGCACCAGAGCGCGCCCCTGATCTCCGGTCCGAGGGCCGGGCACCGGCGCCGCGCCTCCTCGGCCGTCAGCAGCTGGAACCCGCGGTCACGGGCATCGGGCAGCGCGCCGCCCAGCTCGAGCGCGCCGATCCCGGCTTCGTCGACGGCGACCGTCAGCGAGCCGGCGGCGCGGAAGCCGGTCCCCTCGTGGTCGGCGGCGATCCTCTCCCAGTGATCGCGCGCCCGCTGGGCCAGGTCGAGCTCCTCCCCCGCCTCGCGCCCGCTGACCCAGATCAGCCCGAAGTTGCGGACCGACGCGCCGCGAGGCCCGGCCTCGCGCTCGAGGTGTGCGACGTCGTGGCCGCGGCGGATCGCCGCCCAGGCGTGGAGCGTGCCCAGGGCGCCCCCGCCGACGACGGCGACCCTCACCGCCCGCCGCCGGCGCCGGCCCCGGTGCTCCCGTTTCCGGTCTCGGCCGACCGGGCCTCCGCGATCATCACCTCCGCGTCCTGGGCGGAGACGTCGACCTGGTCGCCGGCGCTCAGGCCGGCGGCGGCCTCGCTGGCCAGGTCGATCTTCACCGTGGTCTCGCCGGCCAGCTGCACGACCACCCTCGAGACGGAGCCGAGGAAGGCCTTGGACAGGACCCGGGAGGAGCCTGAGCCACCCCCCTGCAGCGTCAGGTTCTCGGGTCGGAGCAGGACGTCGACCAGGCTCCCCCGGGCATGCCCGTCGGGGTTGCGCACCGGGAGGCGGCGCCCCAGCACCTGGACGGTGTCGCCGTCGATGTGGCCGGGCACGCGGTTCATGGTCCCCACGAACTCGGCGACGAAGGCGGTCTCCGGCTGCCCGTAGAGATGCTCGGGCGTGGCCACCTGCTCGATCTGACCGTTGCGCATGACGCATACCCGGTCGGCCATGGAGAGCGCCTCCTCCTGGTCGTGGGTGACGAAGACGGTGGTCGTGCCCAGGCGATGCTGGAGGAGCCGGATCTGCTCGCGCAGGCCGAGGCGGACCTGGGCGTCGAGCGCCGAGAGGGGCTCGTCGAGAAGGAGGACGCGCGGCTGGATGGCGAGGGCGCGGGCCAGCGCCACGCGCTGCTGCTGGCCGCCGGAGAGCTGGTGCGGATACTGCCCGCCGCGGTCGGCCAGGCCGACCATCTCCATGAGCTCGGTCGCCCGCTGGCGGCGGGTGCGCGTCCCCATCCCCCGCATGCGCAGCCCGAAGGCGACGTTGTCGAGGGCGATGAGGTTCGGGAACAGGCTGTAGCTCTGGAAGACCATGCCCATGTCGCGCTTCTGCGGGGCGACGCCGGTCACGTCCTTGCCGTCGACGACGACGGCACCGTGATCCTGGCGCTCGAAGCCGGCCAGCACCCTGAGCGCGGTCGTCTTGCCACAGCCCGAGGGGCCGAGCAGGGCGACCAGCTCGCCCGACGCGATGTCCAGCGACAGCCCGTCCAGCGCCTTGGTGGCACCGAACCGGCGGTGCAGCTCGACCAGCTGCACTGAGGCTCCGCCCGATGTCTCGGTCGCCATCAGCCCACCCCCGCCTCGGCGCTGCCCTTGGTGTCGAAGGCGGTCAGCCCGAGGAGCAGGATCCAGGTCACGGCCAGGGCCAGGAACGACGCCGCCACCGACACGTGCGAGTTGTCCTGGTCGAAGTTGACGATCCAGACCGGGAAGGTCTGGTACTGGTCGAGGCTCGCCATCGTGTACTCGCCCAGGACCAGGGCCACCGTCAGCACGGTGGCGCTGAGCACGGCCGAGCGCAGGTTGGGGATCAGGACCTGGAGGAGGGTCTGCAGCGGCCCGCCCCCGAGCGAGCGCGAGGCGTCGAACAGCGTGCGCACGTCGATCGCGCGCAGGCCGGCGTCGAGCGAGCGATAGGCGAAGGGCATGGCCAGCACCACGTACTCCAGAGCAAGCAGGTAGGGCGTCGCCTTGAGCGCGGGAGGGGCGACGTCGAGGACGCCGATGATCAGGACGACGGGCGGGATCACGACCGGGAGCAGCGTGACCCCGTCGAAGAGGCGCCGGAGGCCGGGCGCCCGCAGGTGGACGTAGACCGCGGTCGGGACCATCAGCACCAGGGTCAGGACGGTGGTCAGTACGGCCAGGCGGAGGGACAGCCCGAAGGCGTCGCCGAACCCGGACTGGCCGGCGATGCCGGAGAAGGCGGAGACGGTGTAGGAGCCGGTATCGGACTGCAGCGCGTAGCGCAGGGCGGAGACGAAGGGCACCGCGAAGTAGATGCCGACCACGGCCAGCAGCACCAGCCGCCAGGTGCCGCCGCCACCCCGAACGTGGGCCGGGCGGGCTACTGCAGCCATCTCGACGCCCTCCTCTGGAGCAGGACGTAGAAGGCCATGGCCACGCCGACGACGATGACCATGCCCAGCCCGAGCGCCTTTCCGACGTTGGTCTGACCGGCGACGACGTTGCCGTTGAGGAAGGAGCCGATCTGGATGGAGGTGAGCGGGATGCTCCCGCTGGTCAGCGCCTCCGCCGTGGCGTAGGCCGACAACGCGCTCCCGAAGAGGAGGAGCACCGCGCCCAGGAACGACGGGAGGATCACCGG
>DATAXV010000190.1:0-67905 GCA_036272915.1 Candidatus Dormiibacterota bacterium | reverse complement strand
CGGCGCGGGAGCTGGGCCTGAGAGCCGTGATCCTGATCCCGGAAGACGCAAGCCCGGTCAAGGTGGCCGGCACCCGCGCCCTCGGGGCGGAGGTCCTGCAGGAGGGCATCACCCTGGTCAACCGGGAGGAGAGGCTCCGGTCGGAGGCGGCCGCCCGAGGGATGGCCGTCGTCCATCCCTTCGACGACTGGGAGATGATCCACGGTCACGCCAGCGCGGCGCTCGAGGCTCTTGAGGACGACCCCGAGCTCGGCGCCTTCGTCGTCCCCATCGGCGGCGGCGGTCTCGTCTCGGGGATCGCGCTGGCGGTCAAGGCGACGCGGCCGGCGGTCCGGGTGATCGGGGTCGAGCCGGCCGCCGCCGACGACGCCCGCCGCTCGTTCGAGAGCCGGACCCTGCAGCGGCTCGGCCAGGTCCCGCAGACCGTGGCCGACGGGGTGCGGCCGATGGCCATCGGGACCAGGCCGTTCGAGGTGCTGATCGAGCACGGACTGCTCGACGACGTGATCACCGTCGGTGAGGAGGAGATCCTCGACGCCACCCGCGCCGCCTGGCTGGGTGGGAAGGTGGTGGTCGAGCCGACCGGTGCCCTGCCACTCGCCGCCTGGCGCAGCGGTCAGGTGCGCGCCGAGGGACCGGTGGCCCTGCTCCTGAGCGGCGGCAATGCCGATCCGAGGCTGATGGCCCGCGTCCTCGACCCCGGTTCCGCGAAGGGATAAGGAGGGATCAGCGTGTTCACGACGGCCAGCGCCAAGACACTGCGCTTCACCGAGTCGGTGATCAGGGACATGACCCGCATCAACCTCGACCGGTGGGGTCCTGAGCGGGCGATCAACTTCGCCCAGGGGTTCCCGGACTTCGAGCCGCCGCCTGCGATCGTGGAGGCGGCGCACCGCGCCCTGACCCAGGGCGGCGCCTACCACCAGTACGGGACGACGTGGGGCGCCCCCGATCTGCGGGTCGCGATCGCCGAGAAGGTGGGTCGGGCCTGGGGCCGCGAGGTCGATCCCGAGACCGAGATCACGGTCGCCTGCGGCGCCACCGAGTCGATGATGGCGACCATGCTTGGGCTGATCGACCCCGGCGACGAGGTGGTCATCTTCCAGCCCTTCTACGAGAACTACAGCCCCGACTGCATCCTGAGCGGGGCCGAACCGCGGTACGTGACCATGCGTGCTCCGGACTGGACGTTCGATCCCGACGAGCTGCGTGCGGCGTTCTCCCCGCGGACCAGGGCGATCGTCGTCAACACGCCGCACAACCCGACCGGCAAGGTCTACACGCGGGAGGAGCTCGAGCTCGTCGCCGAGCTCTGTCTCGAGCACGACGTCCTCGCCTTCACGGACGAGATCTACGAGCACCTCGTCTACGAGGGCGAGCACGTCAGCCTCGCCACGCTGCCGGGCATGGCCGACCGCACGGTCACGGTCAGCGGCGCCAGCAAGACCTACTCGGTCACCGGCTGGCGGGTGGGCTGGGTGATCGCGCCGCCGAGCCTCTCGGCCTCGATCCGGAAGGTCCACGACTTCCTCACCGTGGGCGCTGCCCACCCTCTGCAGATCGCCGTGGCCGAGGCGCTCCGCTTCTCGCCCTCCTTCTACGACGCGCTGCTCGAGGAGTATCGGGAGCGGCGGGAGGCGATGGTCAGCGGACTGCGCGACCGCGGCTTCGAGGTGATGGCGCCGGCCGGTTCGTACTACGTCATGGCCGGGATCGGCGGCCTCACCGACCTCGACGACGTGGTCTACGCCAACCGCCTCATCGAGCGGGTCGGAGTGGCGACGGTCCCCGGGTCCAGCTTCCATCGGGACCGCGAACTGGGTCGCGGCTATCTACGCTTCAGCTACCCCAAGCGGATCGAGACGATCCAGCGCGGGATGGAGGCGCTCGACCGGCTCTGAGCGGACCTCACGGGTCAGCGACCCGGTCGAGGGGGAGGCCAACGAATCCGGCCTGATGCTCCCTGGGGCCCGATGCGAGGCTCGGCGGACCGAGGTTCGAGGAACGGCTTGACTCGGACCGCTCATCCGGTAGCTGACCACGACCAGTGGCCGACCCCCTCGTCCGAAAGCCGGCGAGCATGCCGATGTGCCGGTCACCTCAGCGCTGGCCGGGGGAGGGCGATCAGATCGGGCGGTGGGGCACGACCCGCCACGCGGTCCCTGCTGGCCGGATCAGGAGTGCGAACAACCCCGGACCGCTCCCTTGCCGCGGTCGAGCCCTGAGGCTCAGACGGCGGCGTGATCGCTCGGAGCCGAGAGCATCCCGGCGCCGATGGTGGTGCCGTCCTGGGCGTCGATGAGGAGAAAGCAGCCCGTGTGGCGATTCTCGGCGTAGGTGTCGAAGGCGAGCGGCGTCGCCGTCCGGAGCCGGACGCGGCCGATCTCGTTGGCCTCCAGCGATTCCGGGTGGCCACCGGGGACCAGCGTGGCCAGGTCGAGCCTGTCCACGACCTCACCGACCACCGCCGGGACGACCCTGGTCATGTGCTTGACCAGGATCCGGGCGCGGTTGCGAAGGGGGCGGTCCGAGAGCCAGCAGACGGTCGCCAGCAGGTCCTGACCGACGTGGGGGGCGCGCTCCTCGGCGGCGACGATCAGGTCGCCCCTGGCGACGTCGAAGTGGTCGGTCAGGCGGAGGGTCACCGACTGCCCGGCGACGGCGACGTCGACGCCGGTCTCGTCGAGACGGTCGACGCCGGCGACCGAGCTCACGTGACCGGAGGGGAGGATGCGCACCGGATCCCCGGCTCGCAGAATGCCGGACGCCATCTGGCCGGCGTAGCCGCGGTAGTCGCGATGGGTGTCGGTCTGCGGCCGGAGCACGTACTGAACCGGGAAGCGGGCGGGCTCCAGCGTGGGCCGCGGCGCCACCGGCACGGTCTCCAGCAGCTCGAGCAGCGACGGGCCCTGATACCAGGGCATCGACCGACTCCGATCGACCACGTTGTCCCCGCGCAGGGCGGAGATGGGGATGGCCGCCGTGATCTCCTCCACGCCGAGGCCCGCGGCGCAGGCGCGGGCCGCCCGATCGACCTCGTCGAAGGCCGCCTGGGAGTAGTCGACCAGGTCCATCTTGTTGACGACCAGGACGACCTGGGGGACCCGCAGCAGGGCGGCCACCGCGAGGTGACGCCGGGTCTGCTCCAGGACCCCGCTGCGGGCGTCGACCAGCACCACGATCAGCTCGGCGTTGGAGGCGCCGGAGACCATGTTGCGCGTGTACTGCACGTGGCCCGGCGTGTCGGCGAGGACGAAGCGGCGTCGCGGCGTGGCGAAGTACCGGTAGGCGACGTCGATCGTGATCCCCTGCTCGCGCTCGGCGCGGAGGCCGTCGGTGAGGAGCGCCAGGTCGGCCTGCTCCAGGCCCCGGTCGCGGCTGGCGCGCTCGACCGCGGCCAGCTGGTCGACCAGCACCGACTTGGAGTCGTAGAGAAGCCTTCCGACCAGGGTCGACTTGCCGTCGTCGACGGAGCCGGCGGTGGCCAGCCGGAGCAGCTCCATCAGAAGTAGCCCTCCCGCTTGCGATCTTCCATCGCCGCCTCGCTGAGCTGGTCGTCGGCGCGCGTCGCCCCGCGCTCGGTGATGCGGCTCACCTCCAGCTCGGCGATGACCTCGGCCACCGTGACCGCGGTCGACTCCACCGCGCCGGTGCAGCTCATGTCGCCGACGGTGCGGTAGCGGACGACGCGGTTCTCGACCGACTCGTCGTTGCGGGGACCGCCCCAGTCGCCGGCGGTGAGCCACATGCCGTTGCGCCGGAAGACCTGGCGCCGATGCGCGTAGTAGATCGAGGGCAGCTCGATCTCCTCCTGCTCCACGTAGCGCCAGACGTCGAGCTCGGTCCAGTTGGAGAGCGGGAAGACGCGGATGTGCTCGCCGGGCCGGTGGCGGCCGTTGTACAGCTGCCAGAGCTCGGGGCGCTGGCGCCTCGGATCCCACTGCCCGAACTCGTCGCGCAGCGAGAACACCCGCTCCTTGGCCCGGGCGCGCTCCTCGTCCCGCCGGCCGCCGCCGAAGACGGCGTCGAAGCGGTGCTCGGCGATGGCGTCGAGCAGGGCGACGGTCTGCAGGGGGTTCCGGGTCCCGTCCGGGCGCTCGCGCAGGGTGCCGGCGTCGATCAGGGCCTGGACGCTGGCGACGGCCAGGCGGAGCCCGTAGGCGTCGGCGATGCGGTCGCGGAAGTCCAGGACCTCCTGGAAATTGTGCCCGGTGTCGACGTGGAGGAGGCCGAAGGGCACCGCCGCCGGCCAGAAGGCCTTTCGGGCGAGGTGCAGCATCAGCATCGAGTCCTTGCCGCCGGAGAAGAGGAGCACCGGCCGCTCGAACTCGCCGGCGACCTCACGCATGATGTGGACCGCCTCCGACTCCAGGGCGTCGAGGTTGGTGGGCATGGGCAGGCTCAGAGTCTGACCGTCGGCCACCGTCATGATCGCAACTCTGCCATCAGCGCCTCGTGGAGCGCGGCCACCGACTCCTCGACGGACAGGTGCTGCGTCTCCAGGCGGAGCTCTGGGTTCTCGGGTGGCTCGTAGGGGTCGTCCACGCCGGTCAGCCCGCTGAGCTCTCCCGCGCGCTGCTTCGCGTAGAGGCCCTTGACGTCGCGACCGGCGCAGACGTCGACCGGCGTCGCGACATGGACCTCGAGGTAGCGCGCGCCGGCCTCGCGGTGACGGTCCCTGACCCAGAGCCGGCTCTCGGCGTAGGGGGCGATGACCGGACAGAGCACCTTGACCCCGTTGCGGGCGAGCAGGCTGGCGACGTAGCCGACGCGCCTGACGTTCTCGATCCGATCCTCGCGGCAGAAGCCGAGGCCGGCGGTCAGGTTGCGACGCACCTCGTCGCCGTCGAGGATCTCGACCCGGTGGCCCTCGCCGCGCAGGCGCCCGGCCAGGGCCTGGGCGATCGTGCTCTTGCCCGCGCTGGGCAGGCCGGTCAGCCAGACGGTGGCTCCGACCTCGGTCGGGTCCGCCGCCTCCTGCTCCCGCGTCGCGCTGGTGGTGGTGCCGGTCATGAGAAGTGGATCCCGCATTCGGTCTTGAGCAACCCGGCCCATCGACCGGAACGCGGGTCCTCGCCGGGCAGGGTACGACGTGTGCACGGCTGGCAGCCGATGGAGGCGTAGCCGTCGGCGAGGAGCGGGTTGAAGAGGAGCTTGTGCTCGGCGATGTAGGCCTCGACCTGCTCCTCCGTCCAGCGGGCGATCGGGGAGATCTTGACCTTGCCCCGGCGGGGGTCCCAGGCGACGATCCTGGTTCCCGCCCGGCTCGGCGACTCGTCGCGCCGCAGACCGGTGATCCAGGCGTCGTAGCCCTCCAGCGCCCGCTGCAGGGGCCGGACCTTGCGCAGGTTGCAGCAGAGGTCGGGGTCGCGGTCGTGGAGCCGGGCGCCGTGGGTCGCGTCCTGTTCGGCCACCGTCTGCTCGGGCACGACGTTGAGCACGTTGACATCGTAGGTGTCGGCGACCAGGTCCCGGGTGACCAGCGTCTCCGCGAAGTGGTAGCCGGTGTCGAGGAAGACGACGTCGATTCCGGGGAGGGCACGCGAGGCGAGGTGCAGGACGACAGGGTCGGCCATCGACGAGGTGACGCAGAGGCGGCGGCCGAACGTCTCAGCCGCCCAGCTCAGAATTTCCTCCGCGCTCGCCTGCTCCAGCCGCTCGTCCGCCGCGTCCGCGATGGCCTCGAGCTCCCGCGCAGAGGGGGACTTCACCATCGCCGAATAGTACCTGTCGCCCACAGGTCCTATTCCCGGTGCCGCTTCCACACCGGCAGGAAACCATGGCCCGGCTCGGTTTTCGGCGAGAGCGGGGCAAGAAGACGGCGAGAGCGCCTGCGATCTCCGGCGGCCCCGATCGCCCCACCGGGCGGCGCGATTGGGATCATGGTCGAGGGCGCGTCCGGTTGGAGAGCGTCCGGGCAGCCGTACCGACCGAAGGCCAGGAGAGAACGATGGCGAGCTACGCCGCGGCGATCGATCAGGGCACCACGGGGACCCGCTTCATGGTCTTCAGCCACGAGGGGGCCGTGGTCTCCTCCGACTATCTCGAGCACGAGCAGATCTATCCCCGGCCGGGGTGGGTCGAGCATGACCCGATGGAGATCTGGGCCCGGACCCAAGCGGTCATCACCGGGGCCATGCAGCGGGCCGGGATCCGGTCCTCGGACCTGGTCGCGGTGGGGATCACCAACCAGCGCGAGACCGCCCTGGTCTGGGAGCGGGCGACCGGCCGGCCGATCCACAACGCCGTCGTCTGGCAGGACACGCGCACCCGCGAGATCTGCGAGGGCCTCATCGACCAGGGCCTGGAGGACCGGATCCGGGAGCGGACCGGGCTGGTCGTCGCCACCTACTTCTCCGGTCCCAAGGTGGCCTGGATCCTCGACCACGTCGAGGGGGCGAGGGCCAGGGCCGAGCGCGGCGAGCTGCTCTTCGGCAACGTCGACACCTGGCTGCTCTGGTGGCTGACCGGGGGGCCGGACGGCGGCGTCCACGTCACCGACTGCACCAACGCCTCGCGGACCATGCTCATGGACCTGCGCCGTCTGGAGTGGGACGAGGAGATGCTGGCCCTGATCCGGGTGCCGCGCCGGATGCTGCCCGAGATCAGGCCCTCCAGCGACCCCGACCTCTACGGCCGCACCCGCTCCGGCGGCCCGCTCGGCGAGGGCGTTCCCCTCTGCGGGGATCTGGGCGACCAGCAGGCGGCGGTCTTCGGCCAGACCTGCTATGAGCCAGGTGAGGCCAAGAACACCTACGGCACCGGGAACTTCATGCTCCTCAACACCGGACCCGAGGTGGTGGCGTCGAAGAGCGGACTGCTCGCCACCGTCGCCTACGGGCTGGGCGGGGGCGGCCCCACCTACGCCCTGGAGGGCTCGATCGCCGTCACCGGCGCCGCCGTCCAGTGGCTGCGCGACAACCTCGGGATCATCGGCGACGCGGCCGAGACGGAGGGGCTGGCGAGCGAGGTCGACGACACCGGCGGCTGCTGCTTCGTACCCGCCTTCTCCGGCCTCTTCGCCCCCCACTGGGACATGTACGCCCGCGGCGCCATCGTCGGGCTGACCCGGTACGTGGACCGGCGGCACATCGCCCGGGCTACCCTGGAGGCGGTCTGCTACCAGAGCCGGGACGTGGCCGAGGCGATGGCGGCGGACTCCGGCATCGAGCTCAGGACCCTGAAGGTCGACGGGGGCATGACCAGGAACGACTTTCTGATGCAGCTGCAGGCGGACGTCCTCGGCACCGAGGTGGTCCGGCCCACGGTCAGCGAGACCACCGCCCTCGGCGCCGCCTACGCGGCCGGGCTGGCGGTCGGCTTCTGGGGCAACCTCGAGGAGCTGCGCCGGAACTGGCAGGTCGACCGCACCTGGCGGCCGGGCTGGAGCGCGGAGCGGCGGGCCGGCGGCTACCGGACCTGGCAGAAGGCGGTCGAGCGGACCCGGGGCTGGGTGGAGCGGGAGGACAGATGAAGAAGCTGATCAACGACCCCGAGCGTCTCGTCGCCGAGTCGCTCGAGGGCTTCGCACTGGCCCACCACGACCTGGTCGAGGTCCACCTCGCCCCCGACTACGTGGTCCGGCGCGGGGCTCCGGTCGGGGACAAGGTGGCGCTCCTCTCCGGCGGCGGCAGCGGCCACGAGCCCCTGCACGCGGGCTACGTCGGCCGGGGCATGCTCGACGGCGCCTGCCCGGGCCCGGTGTTCACCTCGCCCACGCCCGACCAGATCCTGGCGTGCACGCGCCGGGTCGACGGCGGCCGGGGCGTCGTCCACGTCGTCAAGAACTACACCGGGGACGTGATGAACTTCGAGATCGCGGCCGAGCTGGCCGGGGCCGAGGGCATCCGCGTCGAGCCGGTCGTGATCGACGACGACGTCGCCGTCCAGGACAGCACCTACACGGCCGGGCGGCGCGGGGTCGGCGCCACCGTCCTCGCCGAGCGCCTGGCCGGGGCCAGGGCCGAGGAGGGAGGCTCCCTAGAGGAGGTCGCGGGGATCGTCCGCCGAGTCAACGCCGAGGCCAGGAGCATGGGCATGGCCCTCACCTCCTGCGTGGTGCCCAGCGCCGGCCGGCCCACCTTCGACCTCGGCCCCGAGGAGATGGAGGTCGGCATCGGCATCCACGGCGAGCCGGGCCGCCGGCGCCTTCCCCTGGAGCCGGCCGACCGCATCGTCGACATGCTCATGGACCCGGTCCTGGACGACCTCCCGTTCCGTTCCGGGGACCGCGTGCTGGTCCTCTGCAACGGCATGGGCGGCACGCCGCTGATCGAGCTCTACGTGGTCATGCGCGCCGTCGGCAGGGTCCTGTCGGATCGCGGGATGGGGCTGGCCCTCAGCCTCGTCGGCAACCACATCACCTCGCTGGAGATGGCCGGCTGCTCCGTCACCCTCCTGCGCCTCGACCCGGAGCTGGAGCGGCTCTGGGACGCGCCCCTCCACACGCCGGCCCTGCGCTGGGGCGTCTGATGGCGGATACGCTCGACGCCGCCGCCCTCGCCCGCTGGGTCGGCCTCTGCGCGGACCGGCTGGAGGCGCGGTCGGCGGAGCTCAGCCAGCTCGACGCCGCGATCGGCGACGGCGACCACGGCGCCAACATGGCCAGGGGCTTCCGCGCCGTCCGCGAGCGGGTGCTGGCCGAGCCGGGGGCTCCGGACCAGCTCCTCAAGGACACCGGGATGACCCTCCTCTCCACTGTCGGCGGCGCCTCGGGGCCGCTCTTCGGCACGCTCTTCATGCGCATGGCGGGCGCCCTCGCGGGCGCCACCGAGGTCGATCTGGCCCTGCTGATCCGGGCGCTCGGCGAGGGTGTCGAGGGGGTGCGGCGCCGGGGCCGCGCCGAGGCCGGCGACAAGACCATGCTCGACGCTCTGCTGCCGGCTCTGGAGTCGCTGCGAGCGGACGGCGAGCGGGGGGCCGCCCTGGGCCCGGCGCTGCAGGCGGCGGCCCGCGCCGCCGAGGAGGGCTGCCGGGCGACGATCCCGATGGTGGCGAGCCGGGGTCGGGCCAGCTACCTGGGTGAGCGCAGCCTGGGCCACCAGGACCCGGGGGCGACGTCGGCCGCGGCCGTGATCGCCGCTCTGGCCGCGGTGGCGGCATGAACCGGCCCGACTTCGACGCCGTCGTCATCGGCGGCGGCGTGACCGGCACCGGCGTCCTTCGCGACCTGGCCATGCGCGGCGTCCGCTGCCTGCTGGTCGAGCAGGGCGACCTCTGCCACGGCACCAGCGGCCGCTTCCACGGGCTCCTCCACAGCGGTGCCCGATACGCGGTGCGCGACCCGGTGGCGGCCAGGGAGTGCATCGCCGAGAACCGGATCGTCCGCCAGATCGCGCCCGACTGCGTGGAGGACACGGGCGGCGTCTTCTGCCTGCTCGAGGAGGACCCCGAGGAGTACGCCGACCGCCTGATCGAGGCCTGCGAGGACGCCGACATCGAGATCGACGAGCAGGCGCCGGACCGGGCCAGGGAGGTCGATCCCCTGCTCTCGCCGCGCCTGGCCCGCGCCCTCGAGGTGCCCGACGCCACCATCAACCCCTTCGAGCTGGCCATGGCCAACGTCCGCTCCGCGGAGAACTGCGGGGCGCGCCTCCGCCGCCGGACCCGGGTCGTCGGCGTCGTCGTCGAGCGAGGACGGGTGGCCGGCGTCGAGGTCGAGGGGCCGGAGGGCCGCGAGCGCATCGGCACCCGGGCCATCGTCAACGCCGCCGGTCCCTGGGCCGGCGTGGTCGCCGGGCTGGCCGGTGCCGACGTGGCCATGTCCCCCGGCTGGGGCGTGATGGTGGTCATGAACGAGCGCCTCAGCCGGAGGGTGGTGAACCGCTGCCGGATGCCCGGCGACGGCGACATCGTCGTCCCCGTCGGCACCGTCTCCATCGCCGGCACCACCTCCCACGTGCTCCCCGATCCCGAGCACTACGAGATCCGGCGGGCCGAGGTCCTGGCGGTGATGCGGGCCTCGGCGGAGCTGATCCCGACGCTGGCCGAGGCCCGGCCCCTCCGCGTCTACGCCGGGGCCCGGCCGCTCTACGACCCCGGGCACGACGCCAGCCGGTCGCGGGGCATGACCCGCGGCCACACCCTGCTCGACCACGCCGGCGAGGGCGTCGAGGGCATGGTCTCGATCGTCGGCGGCAAGCTCACCACCTACCGGCTGATGGCCGAGGAGACGGCCGACGCGGTCTGCCGGCGCCTCGGCGTCCGCACCCCCTGCGCGACCGCCGCCGAGCCGCTGCCGCCGCCCCGCGCGGCCCGGCGCTGGCAGCTCGGCGAGAGGCTGACCCTCAACGAGGAGCGGGGCGCGGGCGCCGACTCCGATCTCGTCTGCGAGTGCGAGCTGATCACGCGGGGCGAGGTCGGGCGGTTCCTGTCCGAGCGCCGCGACAACGGCCTCGAGGACGGTCTGCGCGGGCTGCGCCTGGGCATGGGCCCCTGCCAGGCCGCGTTCTGCGCTCCCCGCGCGGCGGGTCTGCTGGCGGCCGAGGACCCGGACACGCCGGCTCTGGCCCAGCTCGCCGACTTCCTGGAGGAGCGGTTCCGGGGCGCGCGCCCCGTGCTCTGGGAGGATCAGGCGCGGCAGATGCACCTGAACGAGATCGTCTACCGCGAGGTCTTCTCCCTCGACCGTGCCCCCGGTGTCTGAACCGTACGACGTGGTCGTGGTCGGCCTGGGGCTGGCCGGGCTCACCGCCGCCCTGGCGGCGGCGGAGCGGGGCGCTCGCGTGCTCGCCCTGGGCAAGGGCTACGGCACCACCCACTTCCGCTCGGGCACGATCGACGTGCTCGGCCACGCCGGGGCGGAGGTCGTGGGCAACCCCCGCGCCGGCCTCGCCCAGCTCTGCCAGGAACGGCCGGAACACCCCTACGCCCTGCTCCGGGAGGAGCTGGAGCCGGCCCTGACCCTGGTCCGCGACGCCACCGCCGAATCCTCGCTCGAGCTCCTCGGCGATCTCGACGCCAACCGGCTGCTCCCCACCGCGCTGGGCACCCTGCGGCCGGCCTGCCTCCACCAGCCGACGATGGGCGCCGACCTGCGAGGCGCGTCCGTCCTCGCCGCCGGCATCGAGGGCTACCGCGACTTCGAGCCCGCGCTCTTCGCCGCCAACCTCCCGGCGGCGGCCGCGGCCCACGGCATCGAGCTCAGGGCCAGGGCGGCCCGGGTGGAGATGCCGCCACTGCGCCGCCACCACCTGGACGGGCCCGGCCTGGCCCAGCTCTTCGAGCAGGCCTGGTTCCGCGATCAGTTTCTGGAGACGCTGCGGCCCGACCTCGGCGACGCCACCCTGGTCGCGCTCCCGGCGGTGCTCGGGCTGCGGCACGCGGCCGAGGTCCACGCCATCCTCGAGCGCCGGCTCGGCGTGCCGGTGATCGAGCTGCCGGCGCTGCCGCCGTCGGTGCCGGGCATGCGGCTGCAGCGGGCCCTGGAGTCGGCGCTGCGCGTCCGCGGCGGGAGGGTCCAGGTCGGCGCCCGGGCCCGGTTCGTCCGCGAGGGCGGCCGCGCGCTGCTCGAGATCGCCGCCGCCGCCCACCCCTTCCGCATCCCGCTGCGCCGGCTGGTCCTGGCCACCGGCGGCCCCGTGAGCGGCGGGCTCGTCGTCGAGCGCTCGGGCCGGGTCTCGGAGACGGTGGCCGGGGTCCCCGTGGAGCAGCCCGCGGGCGAGCCGGAGCACTGGTATGGGAACGACTTCCTCGGCGCCGGGGCCCAGCCCGTGAGCCTGGCCGGGATCCGTGTCGACGCGGCGATGCGCCCGCTCGGCGGTGGCGAGGTGGTCGATCCCGATCTCTTCGCTGCCGGGGGCCTGCTCGCTGGGGCCTGCCGCTCCGCCGAGCTGTCCGCCGACGGCATCGCCTGTGCCAGCGGCCACGCCGCGGGCCGGGAGGCGGCATCGTGAACGCCGCGACGAGGAGAGGTGGATCATGAGCGAGATGCTCTTCGACGAGGTCGCCCGGTCCGCCGACCGCTGCATCAAGTGCAACGTGTGCAACACCGCCTGCCCGGTGATGCCCGCGACCGACCTCTTTCCCGGACCCAAGTACTGCGGTCCCCAGGCCCAGCGCCACCGTCCCGGCGATCCGATCGAGGAGTGGGTCGACTACTGCAGCGGCTGCGGCGCCTGCACCCGCGCCTGCCCGTCGGGGGTCAAGGTCGCCGAGCTCAACGCCAGGGCCCGGGCCTCGGTCTACCGGCGCCGGGGGATACCCCTCCGCAACCGGCTGCTCGGCCGCTCCGAACTGCTCGGGCGCTTGGGATCGGTGACGGCGCCGGTCGCCAACCTGGGGCTCGAGAGCGGCCTCGGCCGGCGCCTCGCCGAGCGCCTGATCGGCATCCACCACCTGGCCCCGGTCCCCCGCTTCAGCCAGGGCAGCTTCCGGCGGCGATTCCGCCGCCTGCCCCGCCCGGCCAGGCCCTGGACCGAGGTCGCCTACTTCCACGGCTGCGCCACCAACTACTACGAGCCCTGGCTGGGGGAGGGCGCGGTGGCGCTGCTCCGCCGGCTCGGGGTCGCCGTCGAGCTGCCGCCCCAGCACTGCTGCGGGCTGCCCCTGATCAGCAACGGCGAGTTCGACGCCGCCCGGCGCTACGCCCAGCGCAACATCCGCCTCCTGCTCCCGGCCGTGCGCGCGGGCCGCCGCATCGTCACCACCTCGACCAGCTGCGGCTACACGCTGAAGGCGGAGTACCGGGAGGTGCTGGGCATCGACACCCCCGAGGCTCGGGAGGTGGCGGCGGCGACCTACGACATCTTCGAGCTGCTCCGCGAGGCCATGTGGGAGGGCCGCATCGAGGCGCCCCGGGCGGCGCTGCCGCGGCGGGTGCTCTACCACCCGCCCTGCCAGCTGCGCTCCCACGGCATCGGCGTTCCCGCCGCCGACTTCCTCGGCTCGCTGGAGGGGATCGAGCTGGAGGAGAGCGGTGTCGAGTGCTGCGGCATCGCCGGCACCTATGGTCTCAAGCGGGAGAAGTACGCGATCGCGAGGCGGGTCGGTGAGGCCGTGGTGGATCGCGCGGGCGAGCATCGGGCGGACGTCGTCGCCTGCGACAGCGAGACCTGTCGCTGGCAGATCCAGCACCTCACCGGGCTTCCCTCCAGGCACCCCCTGGAGCTCGTGCTCGAGGCGATGGGGGAGGAGCGATGAGTGTGGGCGTGATCCTCGTCAGCCACAGCCGCCGCATGGCCGAGGGCCTGGCCGAGATGCTGGAGCCGCTTCACCGGGGGACGGTGCCGGTGAGGGTCGCGGCGGGGACCGCGGACGGCGGGCTCGGCACCGACGCCCTCTCCATCCAGTCCGCGATCTACTCCCTGGCGGCGATCGACGGAGCCGTGATCCTGATGGACCTGGGCAGCGCGATGCTCGCCACCGAGGCGGCGCTAGAGCTGGTGTCGGAGCGGGCTCGCGAGACCGTGGTCGTCGCCGACGCACCTCTGGTCGAGGGGGCGGTGGCGGCGGTCGTCGAGGCCAGCGTCGGCGCCAACCTGCAGGGAGTGCGGCTGGCCGCCGAGTCAGCCCGCGGCCTGGTGAAGCTCTCGTGACCGCTCAGCGCGAGACGGTGGCGGTGGGTCCGCAGGGTCTCCACCTGCGTCCGGCCGCCGACTTCGTCCGCCGGGCCAACAGCTACCGGTCGGAGATCACCGTCGTCAACCTGACCCGCGGCGTGGAGCGCAGGGCCAGCGGCCGGAGCCTGCTCCAGATCACGGCGCTGGGCATCGACCAGGGCCACCGGGTGAGGATCGAGGCCGAGGGCGACGACGCCGAGCAGGCGGTCACCGCCCTCGCCGAGATGATCGACCGGCCCTGATCCCCGCCGGATCCGATCAGTGGCGGACCTGTCGCCGCTCTCCCAGCTGAGAGGAGTCGAACTCCGGCGAGCGGAGCCAGCGGATGAGCTCCTGCTCCCGCTCGATCACCTTTCGCGCCGCCTCCGGCAGCTCGGCGGCGATCTCCTGGGGGACCAGGAGGACCCCGTGCTTGTCGGCGTGGATCAGATCTCCGGGCGCGATGCGGAGCCCTCCCACCGTGACCGGCTGCCCGACGGTGACCAGACGCTGGTAGGCGTGAGAGACGCCGGCTCCCCCGGCGAAGAAGTGGAAGCCGATCGCGCGCACCTCGTCGAGGTCGCGGACGGACCCGTTGGTGACCGCACCCACGCAGCCGAGCGCGGTGAAGACGCTCGCGTTGACCTCGCCCCACATCGCCCCGTGGGCAGGCGGGTCGTCAAGGTCCTCGACCACCACCACGCGTGGCGCCGGCGTCCTCTCGACGTGGTCCCAGAGCGGGGTCGCCTCAGACGATCCCTCGCCCCGGGCGACGATGCTGGCGGTGGCGGCGTAGCCGACCATCCGGCCCATGTCCGGGAACATGCAGCGGATGTGGATGTTGGCGAACCCCTCATCCCGGGGGCGGATGTCGAAGGTCTCGATGGCGTTCGAGAGGGTGGGGGTGTCGAAGCCGGCGAGAGCTTCCAGTACGGCCGGGTCCAGCGCGCCGTGATCTTCCATGTCTCCACCCTATCGAGATGCCGGGGTCCACGTTCAGATGAGGGGGTTCAAGGGACGGTCAGAGGATCTGGCGCGGCTCCAGCGGCAGCTGGAGGGAGTCCGGAGCGCCAACGCCGGGCGGGCGATCATCATGACTGGCCGGCGTCGCGTCGGCAAGTCGAGGCTGGTTCAGGAGTTCTGCGACCGCACTCGAATCCCCTATCTCGTCTTCCAGGCAACCAGGGGGCGGAACCCCGCCGCCGAGCGGTCGGATCTGATCGACCAGGTTGCCCGGATGCCGGTGCCGGACGCTGGGCTGGTCGCCGGTTCCCAACCCGCCGGCTGGAACGGCGCCCTCAGGACCCTGGCGCTGGTCTTGCCCGAGGACGCTCCCGCCATTGTCGTGCTGGACGAGGTCCCCTGGCTCGTCGAAAGAGATGCCGAGTTCGAAGGGCACTGCAGATGGTCTGGGATCGATACCTCGCGTCCCGGCCGGTACTTCTCATCCTGATCGGCAGCCAGCTCTCGACGATGAGGGCGATGCAGGAGTACGGAGGACCGTTCTTTGGGCGAGCGACCTGGTTTCGGGTCCGGCCTCTGAACCCCGCCCACGTGCAGGACCTGGCTGGCACCTCGGCGGCCGATGCGATCGACGCCTACCTGATCACGGGAGGCTTCCCGAGCTGGTCGCGTCCTGGGGCCATGGCACCGGTCGGGCGGATTTCCTACGACGCAGCGTGAATGATCCGCTGTCGCCTCTCCTCGTCGCCGGGGAGCTGTCGCTCCAGGGCGAGTTCCCCGAGGCGACCCACGCCAGGAGCGTTCTGGAGGCGGTCGGCGGATCCGGGGAACGGACCTTCAGCGGGATCGCCAGAGATGCCGGAGGCGTCCAGCCGCTTGCCTCGGGGACGGTCGCACCGATCCTGTCCGAACTGACGGTCCGGGAGGTGATCGTGGGGAGCTGCCCCTCTCCACGAGGGCCGACACCAAGAACCGGCGCTATCGGGTCGACGACAGCTATCTCCGCTTCTGGCTGGCCTTCCTCCTGCGGGGCATCGCCGAGAGCGAGCGCGGCAGAGGGGACCTGGTCCTGTCGCGGATCGAGCGCTCCTGGACCTCGTGGCGCGGCCGGGCGGTCGAGCCCGTAATCCGCGAGTCGCTGGCCCGGCGCCTGCCCGACGAGGCCTGGCCCGAGACGGAGGCCGTGGGCGGCTGGTGGAACCGGCGGAACCGTCCCGAGATCGATCTGGTGGGAGCCGACCGAGGGCCCGGTCGCCAGACGCGTGCATTTCGTCGGAACGATCAAATGGTTGGATACGCAGGTGTTGACCGTCGACGACTATCGGGCGCTGGCGCGCGATGCGGAGGCTGTCCCCGGAGCGGGAGATGCAGCTCTGGTGGCGGCATCCAGGTCAGGATTCGCGGATGGGCTGCCTCTGGCGGCGCGATGGACCCCCGAGGACGTCGTCTCCGCGTGGCGCTCCACGCCGGCAGACCAATAGGGTGATCCGGCAGGGGCTGCATCGGTCCTGGCGCGCCCTACGAGTCCCCCTCACACGGTTCGGACCTCGATCTCAGGAGACTGGTCGGCTGCGAGCAGAAAGTACCCCAGGAACGTGACCCCGTCCTCCTGCGCGTCGAACCGGGCTACGCGCACGTCCCTCGGCTCGTAGAAGACATCACCCGGGCTGAGCAGGGCGGAGGGCTCGCCCTCGATCGGGTAGGTGACGGAGCCACTCTCGATGCTCCCGAAGACCGGGCCGTTGTGGATATGGAGTCCGGCCGCATGACCAGGTGCCATCGTGATGCGTCGAATCTGGCCCCGTTGCAGGTCCAGGGTCGTGGGCAATGCCTGGTCGAGCAGAATCGAGCGGGTCATCGGCGCAGCGTCGTTGCGTTCCGGATTCGGCGGCAGGCACGCCCATGGATACCAAGCGGGCTTGGGTGGAGCGGATCGGTGAAGCCGCGACGTCGGCGCTGTCGCTGAAGGCCATCTCCGGTGAGATGCGAGCGAAGTGCGCTGGCCTGAACCGGTGCCCTCTCTCCGCCAGACACCACGAGCCGATCGTCGACACCCGACCGAGGTCGTCAGCTGTCGCCTGCAGGCCTGGCGTCCGCGGTCGAGGCGCGGCGCAGCGCCTGAGCCACCGCCGCCATCGAAGAGGTGGCCATGCTGAGTGACTCGACGCCGAATTCGACCAGCATCGAAGCCCCGCTGGGCGTGCCCGCCATCTCGCCGCACGCCCCGACCTCGATACCAGCGGCTCGGGCCTCACGCACGGAGATCTCGATCACGCGGCGGACCCCGGGGTTGCGCTCGCTGAGCTCTTCGCCCCATTCCAGCTCGCGATCGGCCGCCAGCGTGTACTGGGCGAGATCGTTGGTGCCGAGGCTGGCGAAGTCCACGAGGCCGGCGAACTCCGCCATCTGCAGCGCCGCCGCCGGCGTCTCGACCATGATCCCGAGCGGTGGCACCGAGGCGCCGATCGCCGCCGCCTCGGCCTCGAACAGCGCGCGAGCGGCCCGCACCTCCTCCGCCGCCGCGATCATCGGCAGCAGCACGCGGAGATTGGCGTGGTCGCGGTGGCAGCGGAGCAAAGCTCGGACCTGGGCCCGGGCGAGCTGTGGACGGGCGAGCCAGAGGCGGATCCCGCGCCGGCCGAGGGCGGGGTTGGGCTCCCGCGCGGTCAACCCCGGCAGCGCCTTGTCGGAACCGATGTCGAGCGTGCGCACCACCACCGGGTGGGGATCCATGGCACCGCAGGCGCCGGCATAGACCTCGAGCTGCTCCGCCTCGCCGACCGGCTGCCCCCGCCCCAGGAGGAGGAGCTCGGTGCGAAGGAGGCCGATGCCCATCGCGCCGCGCCCGGCGGCCAGCCGGGCGGCGGCGAGCGATCCGACGTTGGCCATGATGCGGACGGTGAGGCCCTCGGGGTCGAGGCGCTCGCCCGCCGAGGCGCGCACCGCGGTGACCGGCTCTCCCCTGGCGAGCACGGTCCCGGTCTCGCCGTCGACCTCGACGCCGGCCGCGCCGGCCAGGGCCTGGACGGCGCCCTCCACCCTCATCACCGCCGGCACCCCCAGCTCGCGGGCGACGATCGCCGCGTGCGCGTTGAGGCCGCCGGTCTCGGTGACGATGGCGAGAAGCAGGTCAGGGGCGACGGCGAGGATGTCGGCCGGCGACAGGTCGCGGGCGATGACGACGGCGGGGGCCTCGAGGTGGCTCAGCCGCGCCGCGGACAGCCCGGCGAGGCCGAAGAGGACATGGCGCGCCGCCTCGCGGATGTCTCCCGCCCGGCTGCCGATGGGAGAGTCGCCGAGGCCCTCCAGGGCTCGGGCGTGGACCTCGAAGACGGCGGTGACCGCGTCGCCGAGGGTGCCTCCCCGGGCCAGCGCCCGCCGGACGTCCTCCTCGAGGCTCGGGTCCTGAACCAGCATCCCCTGCGCCTCGAGCACGTCGGCGCTCTCGGGGTTGCCGGCCCGGCAGCGGGCGGCGATGGCTTCGAGCTCGGCGGAGGCGAACCTGACCGCTCGACCGAACTGTGAGATGGGATCGGAGTCGATCGGGATCGACGCGGGACGGTCGAGAACGACGTGGACCGGTCCCGAGGCCCGACCTCCCGACGCAGGCACCCCCTGCAGAGCCCTGGCCATCGAGGTCGAGCTTACTCCGCGCCCTCTCCCGCACGCCCGGCCGACAAAGGAGCGTGGCCGGCTCCACGCACGGAGCCGGCCACCGCGGTTCAGCTCTGGGTCGCGTCCTTGGGGATGACGGTCAGCTCGCCCGTCTCCGGCTGCAGCGCCTCGCGGAGGAACTGGCGCTGCATCATCAGCTGCGAAACTCCGGCCTCGAAGGCGTGGCTCGCGATCTGGTCCAGATTCTTCTCGAGCAGGTCGAGCTGCTCCTCGAGCTCCTGCCTGGCGCTGCGCCCGGCCTCCGCCTCGGCCCACTCCCGGTGTTCGTTGGGCAGGGAGCGGTAGAGGGAGAGCAGGTGCGGCAGAAACTCGTTGACGGTGTCCTGCACGCGGCGGCGGTCGTCGATGCTGAGAAGCGCGTCGCGCTTGGGCGTCTGCAGGACCCTGGCCTTGTCGGTGATCCGGGCGACCCGGGTGGAGAGCTCGGGGGGCAGGTCGGTCCGGGTCGGGGTGGGAGCGGGAGGCATGCCGGGGACGGGCGCGGCGACGCCGTAGGGGCCGGGATCCATCCGCGCCGGCGCGGGGTCGGAACCGCCGCGACGGTGTCCGGCCAGCTGCATCACGCCGTAGATCGCGAAGCCGAGGACGGCGAAGGGGAGGGCCAGCAGGGCGAGCCCGAACACGATCGCCACGGCGATGCCGAGCACCGCCGCCACCGGCGGGCCGAGCGTCATCAGCAGCGCCAGGCCGACGATGCCGAGCACGGAGACGGCGACGACGGTGAGGACCTTGTTGGACCCGGCCCTCGATCTCACCGACTCAACGACGTTGTTCATGGCTAACACCTCTGATCGATTCCGGGGGAGGGTGCCCCGGGCCGCTGGGGGTGCAGGGCCCGGGGCGGAGAGGGGAGGTCAGGCACGGGTGGCCAGGCCGCAGATCAGGCCGTAGACGCCGAGGACGATGGCGGCCAGCACGAGCAGGATCAGCGCCAGCGCGACGGTGGCGCCGCCCATGCCCAGGAGCAGGCTCCCCGTCTGGTTCTCGATCGGCCGGCCGACGAGCACCCAGAGGTTGGCGAGCAGGATCAGGCTCACCCAGGTCCCGCTGCCGCCGATCAGGATCTTCTGGAACGGCGTGGTCGTCCTGACCGGCCGCAGTACCTCGTTCATGTCGTGCATCACCTCTGGTCGATTTCTGGCGGCCGGTCGGACCGGCCACCGGATGGAATGGAGGGTCGCCGCGGGACCCGGGCCGCGTGGGGCCCGGGCCTGAGGCGGGGTGGTATCAGCGCCGGTGGGAGAAGAAGTAGTAGGCGCCGTAGATGGCGGCGGCGACGATGGCCAGGGGGAGGAGGAAGAAGGCCAGAGCCACCACCGCGCCCGCGATTCCCAGCACGAGACCGACCAGGCGCCCGAGGTTGGCCAGCAGGATCAGGCCAACCAGCGCAGCGCCGACGCCGATCAGGACCTTCTGGACCGGCGTCGCCGACTTGACCGACTGCAGTACCTCGTTCATCTCAGTTCATCACCTCGATAGGCATGCTGAGGAGGAGGTGTGTCCAAACCGTGTCACCGCCCGCGCCCGATTCGGCGATCAGGCGAGGAGCGTCGAGGCGTGCTCCTCGAAGAGCGCCCGCAGCGACTCGGGCGTCCGCTCGGCGAGCGTGTGCAGCCGCTCGATGAGCCGCGCGATCCGGGGCGTCATCACGATCACGTAGCGGGCCCCGGCGTCGCCCGCGTTCCAGAAGGTGTGGGGCACGCCCGGGGCCGCCCGCACCGCCGACCCGGGGCCGACCTCGACGGTGTCGTCGCCGAGCTGGAAGCCCATGCGTCCCTGAAGCACGTACCAGGCCTCGTCGTCCTGGCGGTGGAGGTGGAGCGGAGCGATCGGCCGCTCCCGGCTGCTCTCCCCGTCGTCGGCCCACTCGGCGATCACGAAGCCGTGTCCCTCCCCGCCCAGCGTCCGCCCGGCCAGGGGTTCGGCGACGGCCTCGTCGATGGGCACAGGGGAAGTGTAGGTCCGTGCGCCCGCGACCACGCCCACCGTGTAGCTTGGCCTGGGATGTCCAGCGGATACCGCTTCCCCGTGTCGCCGCCGATGGTGGTCGCCCACCGGGGATCGCACGGCGCCGGCTCCGCGCCCAACTCGCTCGCCGCGCTGGGCCGCGCCCTCGACCTGGGGCTGCCCTGCATCGAGTTCGACGTCAACGTCCTCGGCGACGGCGGCCTGATCCTGGCCCACGACGACGCGCTCGACCTGGACGGCGTCCGCCGCCCTCTGCGCCTGCTCTCGAGCGGGGACGTCGGCACCCGGACCGAGCTCGAGGAGGGCGCGAGGCTGCCGGACGCGCTCCCGCTGCTGAGGGAGGGCGAGAGCCTTCTCGTCCTCGACTGGAAGCCGGTCGGCCTGGAGGCGCGGATCGGCGAGGTCATGGGCCTGGTCGACGAGCACGGCCTCTCCGGCCGCACCCTGGTCTCGACCGGGGAGGTCCCGGCGCTGCGGGCGGTGCGCGAGGCCTCCGACCGGATCGGGATCGGCCTCACCATCTCCACCGGCGACCCGCCCGAGCGGCGGGAGGGCTGGCCGGAGCTGCTCGACGATCTGCGGCCGGACGCGGTCATGTTCGACGGCCGCTTCGCCTACACCGGGCGCCTGCCCGAGATGGTGGATCGCGCCCGCGCCCGTGAATGTGGTGTCTTCTTCTGGACGGCGCGAACCGACGAGGAGTTCACCGGTCTCCGCGATTTCGGGCCCGACGGCATCATGTCCGACGCCGCCGAACGGCACCGAGGACTCTCATGAGCCGCACCGTCGACCTGAACGCCGATCTCGGCGAGAGCTACGGTGTCTGGCGCCTCGGCGCCGACGAGCAGCTGCTGCCCCTCCTCTCCTCGGCCAACGTCGCCTGCGGCTGGCACGGCGGCGATCCCCGGATCATGGACACGACGGTGGCCGCGGCCCGCGCCGCGGGGGTCGCCGTCGGCGCCCATCCCTCCTTCCCCGATCGGGGCGGCTTCGGCCGGCGCGCGATGGACGTCAGCCCCGCCGACGCCGAGGCCGACCTCGTCTACCAGGTGGCCGCGCTCGACGGCTTCTGCCGCCGCCACGGCCTCCGCCTCCAGCACGTGAAGGCTCATGGCGCCCTCTACAACGCGGCGGCGAAGAGCGCGCCGCTGGCCGGCGCGATCGCGGCGGCGGCCGCCTCCCTCGATGCCGACCTGATCCTGGTCGTGCCCCCGGGCTCGGCGCTGGAGACGGCGGGGCGGGAGGCGGGTCTGGTCGTGGCCAGGGAGGGCTTCTGCGATCGCGCCTACGAGCCGGACGGATCGCTGGTCGACCGCCGCCGTCCGGGAGCGGTCCACGACGAGGTCGAGGCGGCCGTCGAGCAGGCGCTCTCGCTGGTGACCGAGGGGCGGGTGCGCTGCATCGACGGGAGCTTGAGAGAGCTCGCCGTCGACACCCTCTGCTGCCACGGCGACAACCCCCACGCCGTCGAGTTCGTCCGGCGCATCCGGGCCGAGCTCGAGCGGGCGGGGGTTGAGATCCGGGAGATGGGCAGGACGCTGGGCCGCTCCTGAGCGGACCGGCCCCCGTCCCTCAGGCGGCCTTCTCGAGCTCGACCCGGGCGCTCTCGCTCCGTCCCCGGACGAAGAGGCAGACCAGGGCGGCGGCGAGCAGGAGGCCGACGGCGAGCAGCAGGGTGGGCCGCATGGCGTCGATGAAGGCCAGCTGGTAGACCTGGGTGGCGAGGCTGGCCAGGAGCCGGTGCAGCGGGGCGGGGAGCCCGGCCGGGATGCTCAGGGCGGCGCCGCCGCTGCCCAGGCTCAGACCCTTCTCGGCGAGGTGGGAGAAGGCGTGGATGAAGGGGGCCCTCAGCGAGACCGGAAGCCGGCCGGCGTGGCTCGAGGCCCGGGTCGAGAGGGCGCCCGCCAGCTGGCTCTGGAAGACGGCGCCGACCATGGCCGAGCCCAATGCCCCGCCGAGCTGGCGGGTGGTGTTGAGGACGCCCGAGGCGGCGGCCGCCTGGTGCGGCTCGATGCGGCGCATGGCGACGGTGGTCATGGGCGCGAAGATCAGGCCGACGCCGACCCCGGCCAGGCCCAGCGGGAGGATGAAGTCGGTGCCGCCGGAGTTGACGTGCGCGGCGGCGAGGAACCAGCCCACGCCGGCGGCGAACAGGGTCAGCCCGAGCATGACCAGGTACTTGCCGCCGATGCGGTCGGCCAGCCGGCCGGCGAAGGGGGCGACCAGACCGCTCGCCACCGACAGCGGCGCCGCGGTCAGGCCGGAGAACAGCGCGCTCATCCCCAGCACCGACTGCGTGTAGATGGCGAAGGGGACGAAGATGATCTGCTGCGAGGCGTTGACCGCGGCGCCGACCCCGTTCATGGCGGCGAAGTCGCGGTCGCGGAACAGACCGAGCGGCACCAGCGGCTCCTGCTGGCGGATCTCCCAGACCAGGAAGGCGATGAGCAGCGCGACGCCGCCGCCGATGACGGCGCGGATCTCGTTGGACCAGGCGTTGGGCTGGCCCTCGATCAGGCCGAAGACGACGAGGAAGAGGGCGGCGCTGCCGAGGGCCACGCCGACCAGGTCGAGGCGATGCCTCCGACCGGGGCGCACGTCGGGGATCAGGAGCAGGCTGCAGGCGATGGCGATCACGCCGACGGGGACGTTGACGAAGAAGATCCAGCGCCAGTCGGCGTAGGTGATGAGGAAGCCGCCCAGGGTCGGACCGGCCATGGTCGAGACGCCGATGACCGCGCCCCAGATGCCGAGCGCGGCGCCCCGCCGCTCGGCCGGGAACAGCGCGGTGAGCAGGGTCAGCGACTGGGGGGCGAGCATGGCGCCGCCGACGCCCTGGATCACGCGGGCGCCGATCAGCTCGGCCGGGGTCTGGGCGAAGCCGCAGAGGGCGGAGGCGGCGGTGAAGAGGGCGAGGCCGGCGATGAACAGGTTGCGCGGGCCCCAGAGATCGGCCAGCCGTCCGGTCGTGATCAGGAGCGCGGCGTAGGCGAGCAGGTAGCCGTTGAAGACCCACAGGACCTGGTCCAGCGGGGCCGACAGCTGGCGCATCAGGCTCGGCGTGGCCACGTAGACGATGGTCGTGTCGAGCATGATCATGAAGGCGCCCAGGCAGATGGTCATGACCATCGCCCAGCGGCGTCGAGCACTCATTCCGATCCCTCCTCGTTCAGGCGCTTGGCCAGACCGTCGAACCAGTCGGCGGCGGTGCGGTGGAAGTGCTCCCCGAATCCGCGAAGCTCCTCGTGCATGGGCTGGTCCCCATCCCCCTTGTGCCGGAGGCCCTGCATCGTCCGCTCCATCCGGTGGTGCCGCTCGGCGATGGCGCGAGCGAGGGCGACCTGTGAAGCCCGGTCGCCCGCGTCGGAGAAGAAGAGGCGGACCAGCATCTCGTCCCGGATCTCGCAGGGATGCTCCTCGAGATCGGAGGTCCAGTCCGTCAGCGCCTCCTCACCGAGCGGGGTGATGCGGTAGACGGTTCGCTGGCGGCCACCTGTCGGGTGAGCCTCGGCCTCGATGAGGCCGGCGTCGGAGAGGTGCTTGAGCTCGGGATAGAGCTGACCGAAGCTGACCGCCCAGAAGAGCCGGATCGCCTTGTCCGCGAGCTGCTTGATGTCGTACCCGGAGCGCGGCCGCTCACGCAGCGCCCCGAGGACCAGATACCCGGTGTTGCTGAGCTCCATAGCTCTGCATGATACATCAGCAAGATATATCTTGCAGGTATATCTGCAAGATCCATGGGCCGCTCCGGCGCGAGCCTTCGACGGGGCGGATGGCCCATCATGGCGGCATGATCTTCATCGTCGTCAGATACCAGGTGCTCCCCGAGAAGACCGACGAGTGGGTGACGGCGGTGGGCTCGTTCACCAAGAAGGTGCGCGAGGAGCCGGGCAACCTCTGGTTCACCTGGTCGAGGAGCGTCGAGGACCCGAACGAGTTCGTGCTCGTGGAGGCGTTCCGGGACGGCGACGCCGGGGTCGCCCATGTCCAGGCCCCGCACTTCTCGGAGGGGCTCGAGGCGATGCGCCCCCTCCTGGCCAAGACCCCGCGGATCATCAACGTGGAGATCCCCGACCGCACCGACTGGTCGGAGATGGGCGAGCTCCAGGTCACGTAGCATCCGGCCGCGGCCGGGTGGCACCGGCGATCAGCGGACGGTGACGGCGCCGAGCTCGGCCTGCCCGGGGGCCCGATGGTGGCACGGAATCCATATCCCCAAGAGAGGCGCTCATGGTCACGGTAGGCGTGCTCGCCCATTTCGAGGTCAGACCGGACAGTGAGGAAGCGATCGAGAGCTTCTCCGAGGAGGGGCTGCCCACCGTGCGGGCGCAGCCCCCGACCACGACGTGGTTCGCCTTTCGGATCAGCGAGATGGCACACGGCGCCTTCGCCGTCTTCGCGACCGACGCGGATGGGGAGACGCTCCTGGCGACCGGGGGGCCCAGGCTGTCCCGGAAGTACGCCGATCTCTTCACCGAGCCGCCGACCTTCGAGAAGGTCGATGTGCTCGAAGCCCGACTCCCGGGCGAAGGGGACGGTTAGGCAAGCGGCCCGGGTGGGGTGAGCGCCGCCTCCCGACCCGTCCGGATCAACTCGTGTGCGGAGGCGCACCGACGGCCTCGGCGGGCTTCGGTATCCCGATGCCCATGGCACGAGCGACGATCCGGGCGCACCACACGGCGACCTCCGATCGGCCCTGGAACGGGTCCCACGCCGAGGCCGAGCTCAAGGACGCCGGTCCGCAGGTCCTGCGCCGCGCCTACGCGTGGGCGGACCCGGACGGAGATCCCGGCAACAAGAGCACCTACAAGTTCATCCATCACGAGGTGAGGGATGGGAAGGTGGGTCCGGCCAACGTCCGCGCCTGCATCTCCGGCATCGGCGTCCTCAACGGCGGTCGGGGAGGCGCCGACATCCCCTCGAGGGACCGCGGCCGCGTGTATGCCCACCTGGCGGCGCACCTCAGGGACGCCGGCCACGACCCGGCCCCGCTGAAGAAGTGAGCGGGCCGGGGCGCAACCCGCCTATCGCCGGGCGAGGAAGTCGAGCACCCTCTGCGTGAGGACCGCGGTCGCCTCGGGATCGTACGTCGGCAGCGAGCTGTCGGCGAAGTAGTGGACATCTCCCGGGTAGAGGAAGAGCTCCGCGTCGTCGGCCTCGGCGACCAGGGCTCGGGCTGCGTCGATGTCTCCCTCCCCGACGAAGATCGGGTCGGCGTCCATGCCGTGGATCTGGGCCGGCACGCCCTTCGGCCACGAGGGCCCGAACTGCTTGACCGGGACGCAGGAGTAGAAGAAGAGCGCTCCGCGCGCGCCGGGCCGCGTCTGGGCCAGATTCTGAGCCGGGACCACCCCCAACGAGAACCCGGCGTACACGAGGCCCTCGGGCAGCTCCGCCGCGGCGCGCGCACCCCTGTCGATGATCTCGCCGAAGCCGATCTGCTCGACACGGGCCATCCCCTCCTCGATCGAGGAGAAGGTCCGACCCTCGAGCAGGTCCGGGGTGTGCACGGTGTGGCCGGCCTCGCGGAGTCGGTCGGCGAACGCCACGACGCCGGGCGTCAGGCCCTGCGCGTGGTGGAAGAGCAGTACCTCTGCCATTGATCACACTCCCTGCGTCAGACGCGGAATCGAATGAACCAGAATTATAAAACGATCCAGTATTGTCGAACGATGGGCCTCCCAACGCTCTCCGACCCAGGTGAGCGGGGCCTCAAGGTAGCCCGGACCTGGCCCGTCATCATGGAGCGATGCCGGCGGGCCGCTCCGACCACCGACCTCACAGCTCCCACTGGGGGGCCTTCTCCGCCGCCCTCGACGGCGGGCGGATCGAGGTCCTTCCTCATCCCGACGATCCCGACCCCTCGCCGCTGCTGGCCAACGTGCCCAGCACCGTCGACCGCGCGGTCCGCATCGACCGGCCCCACGTGCGGCGGGGCTGGCTTGAGCACGGCCCCGGCCCTGACCCCGACCGCGGCGCCGACACCTACGTCCCGATCCCCTGGGATCAGGCGGTGGACCTGGTCGCGGGCGAGCTCGGGCGCGTGATCGGCGCCCACGGCAACCGCGCCGTCTATGGCGGCTCCTACGGCTGGTCGAGCGCCGGTCGCTTCCACCACGCCCAGGGCCAGCTCCACCGGTTCATGAACTGCATCGGTGGGTGCACCCGCTCCTGGCACACCTACAGCACGGGCACATCCGAGGTGCTGCTGCCCCACGTGCTCGGCTCCGACGAGCCTCTCCGGCGGCCCACCACCTGGCCGGTGATCGCCGCCCGCACCGAGCTCTTCGTCTGCTTCGGCGGCCTCCCCGCCAAGAACACCTTCGTCAGCCCGGGCGGGGCGAGCCGGCACCGCACCGCCGAGCACCTGCGGGCGGCCAGGCGCCGGGGCGCCGAGTTCTGGCTTCTGAGCCCGCTCGGCGACGACATGGCGGCGTCGCTCGACGCCCGCTGGCAGCCGCTGCGGCCGGGGACCGACGTCGCCGTGATGCTCGCGCTCGGGCTGGTCCTGCTCGAGGAGGGGTTGTGCGATCGTGCCTTCCTCGACCGCTGCTGCACCGGCTTCGACGCCTACGCCGCCTACCTTCGGGGAGAGGAGGACGGGGTCGCCAAGACGCCGGAGTGGGCGGAGCGCCTGTCCGGAGTGACCGCCGCCTCGATCCGGGACCTCGCCCGCAGGATGGCCGGCCGCCGGACCCTGATCACGGTCAGCTGGTCGCTGCAGCGCTGCCGGTACGGCGAGCAGCCGGTGTGGGCCGCGATCGCCCTGGCCGCGATGCTCGGCCAGATCGGCCTTCCCGGCGGCGGCTTCGGGCACGGCTACGGCTCGATGGCCAACGCCGGCTCCGGGCGCCTGCCGATGCCGCTGCCCACGCTGCCGCAGGGTGCCAACCCGGTGCGGGAGGCGATCCCGGTGGCCCGCGTCGCCGACATGCTGCTCGGCGCGGGCGGCGCCTACGACTTCAACGGCGAGCGGCGCCGCTACCCGGACATCCGCCTCGTCTACTGGACCGGCGGCAACCCCTTCCACCACCACCAGGACCTGACCCGGCTGCGACAGGCCTTCTCGCGCCCGGAGACGGTGGTCGTCCACGACCCCTTCTGGACGTCGACCGCCCGGCACGCCGACCTGGTCCTGCCCGCCACCGTCACCCTCGAGCGAGAGGACATCGGCGCCGCCAAGGACGATGACCTCCTCATCGCCATGCAGCGCGTCGCGCCGCCGCTGGGGGAGGCCCGGGACGACCACGGCATCTTCGCCGCGCTGGCCGGCGCGATGGGTGTCGAGGAGGCGTTCACCGAGGGCCGCGACGTCCGCGGCTGGCTGGGCCATCTCTACGAGCGCTGGCGGCGGATGGCGGGCGACGGCCAGCCCGACTTCGAGGAGTTCTGGCGGCGTGGCGAGCTCCGCCTCCGCGAATCGGAGCCCTGGCACGTGTCGATGGCCGACTACCGCGACGATCCCGAGGGTCACCCGCTCCGTACACCGAGCGGAAGGATCGAGATCTTCTCCGAGCGGATCGCGAGCTTCGGCTACGCCGACTGCCCGGCCCACCCCAGCTGGCTGGAGCCGGAGGAGTGGCTGGGGGCCCCGTCGGCGGTGCGCCACCCGCTCCATCTGATCGCCAACAACCCCGCCGCCCGGCTCCACAGCCAGCTCGATCACGGGGCCGCCAGCAGGGCGACCAAGGTGATGGGAAGGGAGCCGATCCGGATGAACCCGGTCGACGCCGCCTCTCGCGGGATAGCCGGCGGCGACGTGGTCCGGGTCTTCAACGATCGCGGCGCCTGCCTGGCCGGCGCCGTGCTCTCCGATCAGGTCATGCCCTCGGTCGTGCAGCTCTCCACCGGGGCCTGGTTCGATCCGCTCGTGCAGGAGGACGGCTCGCTGCTCTGCGTGCATGGCAACCCCAACGTCCTCACCGCCGACGTCGGCTCCTCCCGCCTGGCCCAGGGCTGCAGCGGCCAGCACGCGCTGGTCCAGGTCGAGCGCTTCGGCCGGCCGCTGCCGCCGATCCGCGCCTACACGCCCCCGGTCGAGGGCGGCGGAGACTGATCCGCCTACGGCCGCAGGTCGATCGCCGCGCGGAACGAGCCGTCCATGTAGAAGGGCGTCGAGTTGTGCTCGTCGGCGACGCGCCATCCGGTGTCCCCCCGTCGCAGGCAGAGCGTCGAGCGGAACCACATCTCGAAGGGCCGGTCCGCGCCCACGGGCGTCGCCGACAGGCGGTTCACGCTGTGACCGAAGGCCAGGTCCCGGTCCGACGTCACGGAGAGTTCGGTGACGTCGTACTCGACCGGACCGGCGAAGGTCGAGAGCCAGCCTCGTACACCATTCGGGCTCTCCACCTCCGGACCGCTCTGCACCAGCGGCGGGGCCAGCTCGAACTTGACGATCCCGGGGCGTAGCTGGACACGAGGCGCTCGGCGTCCCCCGCTCGCATCGCCGTCACCCGCACGCCGGGGACGACGGGGCGGGGCCGCCCGGTTCGACATCGCCACGGGGAAGGTCTCCACGAAAGCCGCCCGCGGGATCAGACCAGGCCGGTGACGGTCAGCCGCACCGTCGCGGTGTCGCCCCTGGCCAGGCCCTCGGCGCCGCGCACGGCATCCCTGATCGGCAGGACGTACCTCCCTTCCTTGGGGAAGAGCGAGGTCTTCCATTCGGTGGACCCGATCCGCGCCCGGACCGGGATCATCCCCCACCCGTAGGTGACCGTCTTGGAGATGGACCTGAGCCGCTGGCTCTGCTCGTCGGGCACGGTGATGAAGTAGAAGGGCGCCGGACCTCGCCACTCCCAGACGTCGCCGGTGAAGCTGAAGCCCCGGCTGTCGCCGCGCCGACCCGGCCGGCCGCTGAGGCGGGAGGCACCGGCCGGGCTCATGCCGGCCCTCGCCGGTGCGCCTCGCCACGGGAGAGGCGGTCTTCGAAGCCGGTGTCGACAACCTTTCTCGCCGTCACCCGCACACCGTAGCCCCGATTCCGGACGTTCGTCTTCCTGATTGGAGCCATGTCGTCTTCACCGGCACCACCGGCCGGTTATGGTTGTCCCGGCGTGCAGGCGTCCCGGGGACCACGGAGGAGACGGTGCGATACCTGATCATGATCTACAGCAATCCCCAGTCCCGCCGCGTCTGGGAGAACCTCACCGATGAGCAGCGGGCCGAGGGCGCGGCCAGCTACCGCGGCCTGAACGAGGAGCTCGCCCGCACCGGCGAGATCGTCGCCTCCGAGCCGCTGGCGGGCACCTCGCAGGCGAAGCGGATCTCGACCGAGGGAGGCCACCTGCTGACCACCGACGGTCCCTTCGCCGAGGTCAAGGAGCATCTGGCCGGTTTCTACCTGATCGAGTGCGCCGGGATGGAGCGGGCTGTGGAGCTGGCCTCGCGCGTGCCCGAGGCGCGTCTCGGCCTGGTCGAGGTCCGTCCCGTCATCGACCGCAGCGTCTACGGGATTTGACCGGCGAGGAGTCGATCGAGGGCCGGCTGCGCGAGCTCGCGCCGCGGGTCCTGGCCGCGCTGTTACGGCGCTACGGCGGCTTCGACACCTGCGAGGACGCGGTCCAGGAGGCGCTCCTGTCGGCGGCCCGGCACTGGCCGTCGGAGGGGGTGCCCGCCAATCCCCGGGCCTGGCTGATCACGGCCGCCTCGAGACGGCGGATCGAGCTCTGGCGGAGCGAATCCGCCCGCCGGCGCCGGGAGGAGACGGCCGCCCGCCTCGCCATCCCGGAGGCCGATCCCCTGCCGGCCGCGGACGACACGCTGACGTTGTTCCTGCTCTGCTGCCACCCCTCGCTGACGGAGGCCTCGCAGGTGGCGCTGACGCTGCGAGCGGTCGGGGGCCTGAGCACGCCCGAGATCGCTCGCGCCTTCCTCGTCCCGGAGGCGACCGTGGCCCAGCGCATCAGCCGGGCCAAGCAGCGGATACGGTCGTCGGGCACCGAGTTCGGGATGCCCCCCGAGGGCGAGCTCGCGGCGCGGATGGCGACGGTGCTGCAGGTTCTCTACCTGGTCTTCAACGAGGGCTACACGGCCAGCTCCGGATCGGAGCTCAACCGCGTCGAGCTCAGCGCCGAGGCGATCCGGCTCGTCCGTCAGCTCCGCGCCGAGCTGCCCGACGACGGGGAGGTCGCGGGACTTCTCGCCCTCATGCTGCTCACCGACGCCAGGCGCCCGGCGCGCTCCGACGCCGAGGGCGCGCTGGTGCTGCTGGCTGAGCAGGACCGCTCGCTCTGGGAGGCGGGCGCCATCGCCGAGGGATCGGCCCTGATCGCCTGGGCGCTCGCCTCGTGCCCGATCGGGCCCTACCAGCTCCAGGCCGCCATCGCCGCCGTCCACGACGACGCCGCGCGCTTCGAGGACACCGACTGGCGAGAGATCCTCGGTCTCTACGACCTGCTCCGCACCGTCGCTCCCGGACCCATGGTCACCCTCAATCGCATCGTCGCCCTGGCCATGGTCAGGGGCCCGGTGCCGGCGCTCGCTCAGCTGGACGCCGCTGAGGACCCCGCTCTCGAGGGACACCACCGGGTGGACGCCGTGCGCGCCCACCTGCTCGAGCTCGCCGGCCAGCTTGCCGCGGCCCGAGCCCACTACCTGCGCGCGGCCGAGGCGACGGAGAGCCTCCCCGAGCGCCGCTACCTGGAGTCGCGCGCGGCCCGCCTGGCCGGATCCTGATCGGGCGATCCGGCTCGGGACGGGCCGCCTACACTTCGGTTCGATGAGTGAGATCTCCGAGCGCTACCGGCGCCTGAGTGCGGCCTTCACGGAGCGGGTGGTCGCGGTGCCCGAGGACCGGTGGGACAGCCCCTCCCCCTGCGAGGAGTGGACAGCCCGCGACGTTGTCGGGCACATGCGCGACGGCAGTGGCACCTTCTTCGCCAACATCGGCCGGGAGCTGCCGCCGGGCCCCTCGATCGCCGAGGACCCGGTGGGGACCTGGACCACCGTCCGCGAGGCCATGCAGGGCGCCCTCGACGACCCCGATGTCGCCGGCACCGAGTACGAGAGCCCGCTCATGGGGCGGCAGCGCTTCGATGTGGGGGTCGACCAGTTCGTCAACTTCGACGTCCTCGTCCACACCTGGGACCTGGCCCGGGCCGCCGGTCTCGACGAGCGGCTCGATGAGGCCGAGGTGCACCGGACCTTCGAGCGGATCCTGCCCGCGGACGAGATGCTGCGGTCCCCGCGCGTCTGCGGTCCCAAGCTCGACCCGCCGCCGGGCGCGGACGAGCAGACCCGCTTCCTCGCCTTCCTCGGGCGGCGCGCCTGAGCCCCGATCGATGCCCGGCGTGCCGCTGCGGATGACCAGGCGGCAGGCGGTGGCCCACCGCCTGCGCGCCAATCACCTGGAGCGCCGTCTGCCTCCGGGCAGCTACCTCGCCGCCGCCCGCCACGGGATCCAGGACTCCGCGCCGCGCTCGGCCCTGGTCTCGCTGCACGCCCGGGTCGAGGGCTGCGAGCCCTCCGCCTGGGCGGCGCCGGGGCTGATCCAGACCTACTGCCCGAGGCCGGCGGTCTACGTCCTGCCGGTCGAGGACCTGGGCGTCTTCACCATCGGCACCCTGCCCTCCGACCCCGCCGAGCGGGCGGCGATCGAGGCCGCCGCCGACGAGGTGTGCGCCGCCCTCCGCGGCCGCGAGGTACGCTCCACGGAGATCAGGTTCAGGGATCACCTCGTCCGCCGGGCGTCGCCGACCGGTCGCATCGCCCTCCGCTGGACCGCGAGCTCCCTCTTCTTCCGGGAGATCGACCCGCCTCTGGTCGACGCCGACGAGGCGGCGCTGGAGCTCTGCCGGCGGCATGTCCACGCCTTCGCCCCGACCACGCCCACCGCCTTCGCCTGGTGGGCGCGCCGGGAACCCGCCGACGCCGACCGGATCTGGGGCCGGCTCGCACCGGAGCTGATCGAGGTCGACCTGGAGGGGCATCCCGCCTGGGCTCTGGCCGCCGACGAGCCGGGCCTGCTGGCGCCGCCGGTACGAGGTGTCCGCCTGCTCCCCATCGAGGAGCTCCGGATCTTCGGGCTCGACCGCACCGGGCGCTTCATCGCCCCCATGCGCCGTCTGGTGAAGGAGCCGCCCTTCGACTGGTTCCACTCCCACGGCCTGCTCCTCGACGGGGAGCTGGTGGGGGCCTGGGGGAGGCGTGGCGGCGAGGTCCGGCTCCGTCCCGCCTTCCCCCTCGCCGAGGAGGTCCTGGCCGCGTTCGAGCGCGAGGCCCTGGCCATGCCGATCCCCGGAGCCCGGATGCGGGTGGAGATCGCGGACCCGGAGTGTCCGGCCGGGCACTGACCAGGTCAGCGCGCCGCCGGCTTCTCCAGGTGGACCGTGTCCCAGGGCCCGAGGCGGAGCTCGCGGCGAACCTCGCGGTACCCTCCCGCCGGTAGAGGCGGAGGTTGTCGACGCTGGTCGACCCGGTGAAGATGGCGAGGGTGTCGACCCGCGGCCGGACCGCGTCCTCGAGATGGTGGAGCATCGCCGTCCCCAGGCCCCGTCGCTGCCGGTCGGGGGCAACGGCCAGCCTTCCCACCGTCGCCGTCCGGCCGCTCACCCCGACCCGTCCGGTCCCGATCAGGCGGCCCTGGTCGCGAACGGCGATCACCAGCACGTCGGGTGCGTCGATCACCGCCCGGACCTCCTCCAGCGTCTCCAGCAGGGCCGGGATGGACGGGTCCCCCGCCTGCTGCGCCTCGACCACGAAGGCGGCGCGCTGCAGCGTGAGGATCTCGCCCGCGTCCGCTGGCCGCGCCCGGACGATCGCCGCCTCCACCGGGCTCAGGCCGGCCGGGAGACGCCCGTGGTGGGAGAGCTCGCCGACGCCTGGGTCCGCCGGGAGATCCGGCCGGCCAGGAAGCTCCTGCGTCCGGCCTCGATACCGAGGCCCACGGCGCTCGCCATCAGCGTCGGGTCCTTGGCCAGGGCGATGGCGGTGTTGACCAGCGCCGCGTCCGCGCCCAGCTCCATCGCCAGCGCGGCGTCGGCGGCGCCGCCGATGCCGGCGTCGACCACGACCGGGACCGTCGCCTGCTCGATGATGAGCTCGATCTGGGCCTGGGTGACCAGCCCCTGACCGGATCCGATAGGGGAGCCTAGCGGCATCACGGTGGCGCAGCCGACCTCCTCCAGCCGGCGGGCCAGGACCGGATCGGCGTTGATGTAGGGCAGGACCGTGAAGCCCTCCCTGACCAGCACCTCCGCCGCCCTCAGCGTCTCCACCGGGTCGGGCAGGAGGTAGCGGGAGTCGGGGATCACCTCCAGCTTGACCCAGTCGGAGAGGCCCATCGAGCGGGCCAGGCGGGCGATGCGGATCGCCTCCTCCGCGGTCGGGCAGCCGGCAGTGTTGGGGAGGACCCGGTAGCGGGCCCAGTCGATGGTGTCGAGCAGGGTCTTCTTGCTCGGGTCGTCGAGGTCGAGGCGCCGCAGCGCCACCGTCACCAGCTCGGCGCCGGAGGCCTCCAGCGCGGCCACCATCTCCTCGTCGTCGCGGTACTTGCCGGTGCCGACGAGGAGGCGCGAGCGGAGCTCAACGCCGCCGATCACGAGCCGGTCGCCGGTCTCCCTGACGCCCTTGGTCGCCTCTGTCACCGCCATCTGCCGTCACCTCCTGGTAGCCGCTATGAGGGGATGGCCCGTGACGTGAAACCCTGCTCCCTTCGCTGGCATTACCCAGATCAGGTTCCACGGGTCGGCGCTAGGCAGCGCCCTCTCAGTCTCTCCACAGAGACTCCCCTTGCTTTCGTCCGCCAGCCTACCACGGCACCCGGAGAGCGCCCCCGACCGGGTTCCCGATCCTGTCGATCTTCTTGCCCGGCTCTATCCCCAGGTCGGCACGGGCGATGGTTGGCTCCCCCCGCATAAGGATCGGCCCCCCGCCCGACGACAGGAGATCGCACGACGGCGCAAGCAGCCTCCACCCCGATGATCGCGTCCCTGGCCGCCGAGATCGAGGCCCAGCGCCGGCCGGAAGAGCCGCCCCGGGTCCTGGCGGGCAGGGTGGCCGCGGTGCTGCGAGCCCGCCTCCGGCGCCGCAACTGGCTCCACCCCGAGGACCAGGAGCCGGATCCCGCCGCCTACCGCCAGCACGTCCTCCAGGTCGCCTCCGACAGCTCCTTCAGCATGGCCAGCCTGGTCGGGCTCCCGGGTCAGGCCACCTGCATCCACGACCACGTCTGCTGGTGCGTGGTCGGCGTCCACCGCGGGCTCGAGCTCGAGACCGGGTACCGCCTGCACCGCGACCGGGAAGACCCCTTCCTGGTCCACCGGCGAACGCTTCGTCCATCCCGGCGAGGTGACTGCGCTGGTGCCGCCGGACGACGACATCCACCGCGTCGCCTGCGCCGGCCGGGAGACCGCGGTCTCGATCCACGTGTACGGCACCGACATCGCCAGCCGCCGGACCAGCATCGACCACCGCTTGGGCGAGGTGCCGGTCCGGCGGGGCGCCGGCGGCGCCCCCCGGGTCAGCTGGCGTCGGGAGTGGGGAGGGGAGGCGGCCTGAGCAGACCCCCCCCTGAGTTCCGTCGCGACACCTCAGGGAATGAGAACGGGTCGCCGGCCGCCCTGCTCGCGGTGCCAGACCTCGTCGACCCGGTCCAACGGGACCCGATCGATGTCGACGCGGAGCGCCCCCGAGCGCAGGAGCTCGTAGAAGTCCCGGATCGCCGCGGCCATCTGCTCGCGTCCGCCGACGGTGCCGGTCCCCATGCCGACCACCTCCAGCCCCGCGCTGCGCAGCACGGCGGCGGGAAGCACGAGATCGGGTCCCGCCATGGCGCCGACCTGGACCAGACGAGTGCAGAGGCTCCGCCCCTCGGCGTCGTGCCGGATCAGGGTGTCGATCAGCACCTCGGTCGGATGCCCCCAGAGGTAGTCGATGATCAGATCCCAGCCCTCCCCGGCCTGTGCCCGGTAGGCCCCGGCCAGTGCCTCGTCGGGCTGGTCGACCCGGATCGTCGCGTCGGCACCCAGCTTCAGCAGCTCCTCGAGGGCGGACTGGTTGCGACCGCTGGCGACGACGCGCCCGGCGCCGCGCAGGTGCGCCAGCTGCACCGCGAGCTTCCCGGTGACGCCGGTCGCGCCCTGGATCAGGACCCGTGCGCCTGGCTCCACCGGGCCCCGCTGGTGTACCGCCCACCAGGCCGACATGCCGGGGTTGAAGGCGGCCGCCGCGACGGCCGGGTCAAGCCCGTCGGGGATCGGGATCAGGCGCGCAGGAACGACCGCGACCTGCTCAGCCATGCTGCCGCCGCCCATGTTCAGGAAGATGACCCTCCGGCCGTCGTCGAGCTCTCCCGCGCCGACGAAGCCGGCGATCGAGGGGACGTTCGGACGCGAATAGTGCGTGCCCGCGACCCGGCTTCTGTCGACGGCGTTGATCGGCGCGGCGAGAACGCGCACCAGGACCTCGCTCAAATGGTCTCGTACGATGTACCGTACGTCGTACTGAAATAATAAAGGTACGATGTACGGAATGTCAAGGAGCACGCCGGGGCGCCCTCCCAAGTTCAGCCGGGAGCAGCTCGCACAGGTGGCTTTCGAGATCGCCGATCGGGAGGGCTTCGAGGCCGTCTCGATGCGCCGGGTCGCGCAGGAGCTGGGCTCGGGCACGATGACGATCTACCACCACGTCCGCACCAAGGACGAGCTGGTGGCGCTCATGGACGATCGTCTGATGGGCGAGTTGCTGGTCGGTGCGGAGGAGCTCGCACGACCCTGGCGCGATGCGTTGGGGGCCATCCTCCGCCGGACCTACCGGCTGCGTGTGCAGCACCCCTGGTCGCTGGTCGCCCTGCAGAACGCGGGCCCCGGCGACAACGCGCTGCGCCACGGCGAGCAGACGCTGGCCGCGCTCGAGGGATCGCCGTTCAGTGATGAGCAGAAGCTCAGGGTCATGGCCGTGACCGACTCCTTCGTCGACGGTCACGCGCTCCACAGGGCGGAGCTGACCACGGCCAGGCCCCGGGACGCAGCGGTGAGCGATCGCACCCGGCGCCTGCTGGAGACGGTCGAGTCCGGGCCCTACCGCCACCTGCGCGCCAGCTGGACGGAGCGCGGTGGCTGGACACCGGAGGCGGCAGCCTGGATGGACGAATCCTTCGAGCTAGGCCTCACCGCCCTGCTCGAAGGACTCGTCCGGCTCTTCTCCGATCAGCCGTAGCCTTCGGCGGCCCCGGCGCTCAGCGCAGCGAGAGCTGCCGCAGCACCTCCCGGTTCCATACTGCCCGGGGAAGGTGCCCGGAGAGCACAGCGATCACCTCCTGGGCCGGGCGCAGCCGGCGCTCGCGCTCGGTGAAGACGCTGCGCGAGGCGGAGTGGGGGCTGAGCACCACGTTGGGCAGCGTGCGGAGCGGGTCGTCGGCGGGGAGCGGCTCGACCTCCATGACGTCGATGCCGGCGCCGGCGATCCAGCCCTGTCGAAGCGCCTCGACCAGTGCCTCCTGGTCGATGATCGGGCCGCGCGCGGTGTTGACCAGGATCGCGTCCGGCCGCATCATCCGAAGCTCCGGCCGGCTGATCAGGTGGCGGGTGGTCTCCATGAGCGGGCAGTGGACGGAGACGAAGCCGCTGTCCTGCAGGACCTCAGCCAGCGTCGCCTGCTTGGCCCCGACCTCGCGGAAGACGGCGGCGTCGAGGTAGGGATCGTGGGCGATGATGCGGACGCCGAAGCCGGCCATCCGCCTGGCCACGGCCCGGGCGATCTGGCCGAGGCCGACCAGGCCCAGCGTGCTGCCGGAGATGCGGGGGCTGGTGAGCATCTCGTCGGGCGGCGGCTCGCGCCTCCCCCAGGCGCCCTCGCGCACGTAGCGATCGAGCGCGACCACCCTGCGGGCGCAGGCGAGCAGGAGGGCCATGGTCTGGTCGGCCACCTCCTCCTCGATGACGTTGGGCATGTTGCAGAGGACGATGCCGCGCTCGGTGGCGACGTCGATGGCCTCGACCGTGTCCATGCCGATGCCGCTGCGGGCGATGACCCTGCAGCGGGTGAGGTTCTCCATCACCGGCCGGGAGATGCCGCCGGCGAAGATCAGGCCATCGGCCTCGCCACCGACCCGGATCAGATCCTCGTCGGCGGACTGCCGGCAGACCTCGACACGGAACCCGGCACGCTCGAGCAGGACGATCGACTCGGGCGTCGCCTCCGTCCCTCGCGCGTCGACGATGACGACCAGCTGCTGATCGCTCATACCGACACCCTCGCGGTCGAGTCGCCGCGGTCTCGAAGCTCGCACAGCGTGGTCATGGTTCCGGCCTACCTCCTCGGGTGCCTGAGCTTGCCGCGCGTGCCCGCCCGGGTCGGGCTCCCGTCGCCGGTGCCACCAACCTCCGATCACGCGCGGGCATCGATCCTCCTGGGACCCTGGCCGGGCGGGTCGGGCCGGTGGCCCCAGGGTCGCTTCCCTACCTCCATCGTAGCGGCAGGCCCCGATGCCATGATCCCCGCCCCAGGACCGGGCCGCATCCGGCGCCACACCCTCGCCCGCCCCGCCACTGTCCGTCATCGGTCCGCCCGGCTCGGTCACCATGTCCGCGTCGAGGCGCTCGGCCCGGGGCGCCCTCCCGCCGTTCGAGCCAAGGAGTCGACCGTTGCCGAATGCCCCTGTCCCACCTCGTGGCCAACCGCCCAACGAGGCGCGCCGCACCGCAGCCGGGCCGGTGACCGCCGGGGTCATCTTCGACCTCGACGACACCCTCATCGCCGACACCGACGCCACCGAGGCGTCGTTCGCGGAGGTTACCGCGTGGGCCGCGCGCGAGTTCACCATCCTTCCGCGGCGCCTCAGGGCCGACGTGCTTCGCCACGCCGAGGAACTCTGGCGTGAAGGACCCGAGTCCGACTATTGCGATCGGATCGGCATCAGCGCCGCGGAGGGGCTGTGGGGTGAGTTCGCCTCCAATCCGAGGTTGAGTCTGTGGGCCGGCCGTCACCAGCGGACTCCTGGGCTGGAGCCCTCAGGGATCAGGGCTGGTCTCGCGTCGCGGAGGCCGAGGATCTCGCCGGGCGCTTCCGCATCGACCGCTCCCGACGGCACGGGGTCTATCCGGAGGTCGGGAGGGAGCTCCGATCGCTCCGGGAACGAGGGCTGCGCCTCGGACTGCTCACCAACGGGGATCCCCATCTCCAGCGCGCGAAGATCGACGCCTCCGGGCTCGCCCCGCTCTTCGACTCGATCGTCGTCTCCGGCGAGCGCGTCCAGGCCGGTCAGGTCCAGCGCGGCAAGCCCGATCCACGAATCTTCGCGCTGGTCATGGAGGAGATGGGCGTCGACCGCGCGGTGATGGTCGGGGACAAGGTGTCGCGCGACATCGAGGGGGCCCGGGCGGCCGGCATCGGCGCCGTCCTGATCCGCAGGCCCGGCGTCGACTGGGGACGCTTCAGCGGCGCCGGCGACACGCCGCAGATCGCGAGCCTCGAGGAGCTGCCGTCAAAGCTGCCACGGCTCCTGGCCATGGGGCGCTCGTCGATCGGCGAGGGGCCCGGGATCGCGAGCGGGTCGATCAGGGAGCCGGATCGCGAGATATGACCGCCCGCTCGCGCCGCGGGCCGAGGACGATGTCGGGGTCGGCGGCGATGAGCGGGACCAGGGTGTCGGCCGCCCTCCGCGCGTCGATCAGGCGCAGCGTGGCCCCGCCGGCGGTCCCGTAGCGGATCGCGCCCGCCTCACGGAGCACCGGCTCCAGCGACGGGAAGTCGCGCTCCTGTTTGACCGGATCGTCGGTGTGCCGGCGGCTGGGCACGGCGAGCGTGGTGCCGTCGCCCCTGATCACCCAGAGCGCCTCCCGCCGGTTGAAGAGCCAGGGCACGCCGGCCCACTCCTCGAATCCGTGCATGAGCGTGAATCGCTCCAGCCCGACTCCGATCAAGAGCACCTGGCCACCCTGTTCGACCAGCCGGCCGTAGGGCGAGGTCCGCGGGCAGGGCGTGTCATGGCCCTCGTGCCCCTCCAGGAACCCGGCCGCCCGGGGCCCGGCGGCGGCGACGCTGTGGGTCGGGTGAAGGCTCCTCGTCACCTCCGGCCGCAGGCGGAACGTCTCGGTGATCCGGCCCACGACGGAGGGGCTCAGCGCCTCGTGGAAGACGGGCTGGCCACGGTGGACCGTGGACCACGTGTGGGTCGGCACGGCCACCAGGCCATCCGGCCCGACCGCTCCGAGAAGAGCGTCGATGACGGCGTCAGCCCCGCCCTCGACCCATCCCATCGATGAGAGGGACGAATGGACCAGGAGCACGGTTCCCGGGCTCACTCCAAGGTCCCTCAGCGATCGCTCGACGTCGGCCCTGCTCAGCGACACGACGGAGTTCCGCTCGGGCCGGTCGTCGACATGATCACGCCCTCAGCATGTCGGAACCGGCACTCAGGGTGCCGCCCGGTCCCTACCACCGCTTGAGGAGGCGGAGATAGAGGAAGCGCGGCGCGGTGGTCAACGATCGCCACGCCTCGGGGTGACTCTCCTCGCAGGAGGCGAGGGGCATCGGCTCGACCAGCTCATCGACCCAGAGGTCCACCTCCCGGATCGCGGCGAAGACCGCGCTCAGCGGCCTGCGGAGGAACTGGACCTCGGCCCTCCCGCCGCCGGGCGTGGGGAACTGGTCGACGATCCGCTCGACGGCGAAGTGGTCGGGTCGCTCGAACCACCGCCAGTCCTCGCCGGGATGGTGGGTGGAGAGCCAGCGGGCTCCCACGCCTGGTCCTCGCCCGCGGCGCCCACCGGTCGTCCAGCTGGTCCGGTCTCACGCCGAGAGACTCGGCCCGGGCTCCGCCCTCGACCGGAGATGGGTCAGCGACGGCGGATCCGCCGCGCGGGATGCGGTGCTCACCACACTTTGGGAGGCGGGCCTGCTCGCCGGCGCCGCCATCCGGGTCCTCATCGCCCTCCTGCTTTCGGTCGGGATCGTCCCGCTGGCGCAGGTGCTGCAGTATCTGCTCGTGTTCTGTCCTCTCCTCGGCTTGCAGTTCCTCTACGTGAGGCGGGAGGGGCTTCTCCTCTCGGCCTCGGCGGCGGTCGAGGGGGAGGCCCCGTGACCGGCGCCGTCGATCCCGATCTGGCCAGGCATTTCGGAAGCCGGCTGCTGAGCGTGGAGGCGCCGGTCCGGGCCTGCGTCGCCGACCCCCAAGGAGCCGCCTGCGCCGAGGTCCTGAACGGCCTGCGCAACCCCTACTTCATCGAGGAGCAGCCCGGCGGCTATCACACGACCGGGTGGTTCCGGGCGTTCGACGTCCGCAGCGGCCCCCATGCCGTCGCCGTCCGGACGGCGGAGGACATCGCCGACACGGTCCGCTACGTCCGCGAGCACGGTCTGCGGCTGGCCGTCAAGGGAACCGGTCACGACTACCTGGGCCGGTCAAGCGCCCCCGACGCCCTGATGCTCTGGACCCACCTCATGCGCCGGGTCACCGTTCATGCGGCCTTCACTCCAGCGGGAGCGCCTTCCGGTGCGGAGCGCGACGTCCCGGCGGTCAGCGCCGAGGCCGGCGCCCGCTGGCTGGAGGTGTACCGGGCGCTCACCCCGCACCGGCGCCTCGCCCTCGGTGGTGGCTGCACCACGGTGGGCGCGGCCGGCGGCTTCGTCCAGGGCGGCGGATTCGGCAGCTTCTCCAAGGTCTACGGGACGGCGGCGGGGAACGTGATCGAGATGGAGGTGGTGAGCGCCGACGGCGCCATCGTCGTCGCCAACGCCCACCGCAACGCCGACCTGTTCTGGGCACTGCGGGGAGGGGGTGGGGGCACCTACGGCGTCGTCTCCCGCGTGACCTACCGGACCCACCCGATGCCGGACTCGATGAGCGCCCTCCTGGGCCGTGTCCGCGCGCTGAGCCCGTCCGCCTACCGCCAGCTTCTGAGGGCGGCCATGGGGATCATGCCCGACCTGGCGACCCAGCGCTGGGGCGAGGGGATCACCCTGATGCCGGGCGACACACTCGACTTCCTGATGCTCGCGCCCGGCCTGAGCGCGGTCGAGGCGCAGGCTTCGTTGCGGCCCCTCCTGGACTGGATCCGTCACCGCTCCAAGGACTTCGAGGCGGATCCGATCCTCGCCACCGTACCCTTCGAGGGCACCTGGGACGACGGCTGGCGGGAGGCCCACGCGCCCGAGACCATCCTCAGGGACGAGCGTCCCGGAGGATCGCGCCGCGACTTCTGGTGGAGCGGCGACCAGGACGAGGTCTCCATCTACTGGGACGGCTACCAGTCGCGCTGGATCCCCCAGCGGCTGTTCGACGAGTCGCCCGACGCCCTGGCGGACGTCCTCTTCGACGCGTCGAGGATCTGGCCCTTTCTCTTCCTCCGCCTCAACAAGGGCCTGGCCCGGACCCCGGCGGAGGCTCGCGAGCGCGACCGGGCGACGTCGATCAACCCGGTCGCGCTCGACGCCGGGGCCCTTCTGATCGCGGCCTCCGGCCAGCAGTACGCGTTCCCCGGTGTCCCCGGGCACGAGCCCGACCGGGCCCGGAGCGAGGCGCGGGCGCGCCGTATCGGCGAGGCGATGACCCTGGTGCGGGCGGCGACGCCGGGGTCGGGGAGCTACGTGAACGAGGCCGACTTCTTCGAGCCGGACTGGCAGCGCAGCTTCTGGGGGGACAACTACAGGAGGCTGCTCGAGATCAAGCGGAGGTACGACCCGACCAACCTCTTCCGAGTCCATCACGGCGTCGGCAGCGAGGAGGGCTGAGAAGCGCGGGCCGCCGGGTCAGGCCTGACCTGGATCCTCGGGTCCGACCAGCGCGCGGAGGCACGGCCGCAGGATCTCGGTGATCTGCTCCGCGGTCGCGTTCCGCAGGCCCTCGAGCTCGAGCACATGGCGCCCGATGACCACGCCGAGGACGGTGGTGCCGATCAGGGCCGCTCGCAGCACCTGGTCCTCGGTCCCGATCGCCGCGCCGATGCGCCGGGTCTGGCGCGCCATGCCCTCCTGCACGTCGCGGGCCGCCTCGGGGTGGGTGAGCATCGAGCGGAAGGCCGCCATCGAGGCCAGCGGCATCGCCTCGATCTTCACGCCGAGCGATCCGACCAGGTACTCGACCAGCTCGTCGGCCCCCTCCATGTCCGCACTCTCCGGGACCAGCGCGGCCGCCTGTCGGAAGAGCTCCTCCTTGGACCCGAAGTAGTGCATCACCAGACCCGGGTTGACCTCGGCGCCGGCGGCGATGGCCCGGATCGAGGCGCGGTCGTAGCCATCCTCGGCGAAGGCGCGGCGGGCGGCGCCGAGGATCCGCTGCTGGGTCTCGCGGCGCTGCCGCGACCGCCTGCTCTCCGGGCGGGTCTCTGGCATCACGCCATTGTACGGTCGTTGCATGAATCCTTCCGTCGATGCCGATTCGTTGTACGATCGATCAATAAACGATCGTTCAACGAATGGAGGCGCTCAATATGACGGACTCGATCCGGACCCATCCGACCCCGCGCGAGGTCTTCGCGAAGATGCAGCGCCTCACGCTGCATCAGGATTCCGACCTCGCCGACCTCTATGCCGAAGACGGCGTGCACGAGTGGCCGTTCCCGCTGCCCGGCGCGCCCCGCCGGCTGGAGGGGCGCGACCAGATCCATGCCTTCTTCTCGCGGGTCGTCGGGGAGTCCCCGATCGTCTTCGACTCCTTCCATGACGTGCTCATCCACGACACCGGCGATCCCGAGGTGATCGTGGCCGAGTACGACCTGACCGGGAAGGTCATCGCGACCGGCCGCCCCTTCCGGTTCTCCTACATCCTCGTTCTGAAGGTCCGGGAGGGCCGGATCGTCGAGCTCCGCGACTACCTCAACCCGCAGGCGATGGTGGAGGCGATGACGGCCCCGGACGGCGGGAACGGATGAGCACCGCCTCCTGGATCACTTGATGTCGCGACGCGTCACCAGGACACCGGCGACCACGACCGCCGCCGCGCAGTAGATCAGCAGCACGATCGTCGCCTGGCCGGCGCCGACCACGGCGCTGCCTCCGGCGGCGTTGCCGGGGGCGCGGATGAAGAAGCTGTTGAGCAGCGCGGTGGCGTTGACGCCGGGGAAGACGCGCTCCAGGTTGTGGAGGAAGTCCCCGCCGAGGGCGCCGCCGAAGCTGAAGAGCAGGCCCTCGATCAGGAAGTCGTAGGCGAGCCCCAATCCGATCGCCAGCGCCGACTGCTGGAAGATGAAGGCCAGCGCGCTACCGAACAGCGCCCACCAGCTCCAGACCAGCCAGCTGGCCAGCATCGCCCGGAGGATGGTCAGCCCGTCGGGCAGATTCCCCGCCGGCTGCCCGTCGATCAGGGCCAGGACGATGCTGGTCATGGCGGCGACGGCGAAGAAGAGGACCACCGCCGCGCCCAGGGCGATCTCCAGCGCCGCCAGCTTCGCCAGCAGCGTCTGCAGGCGGCCCGGTCGCTGCGTGAACAGGGTCTTGAAGGTTCCCCAGCCGTACTCGCTGCCGACCAGCAGCACCCCGAGGATCAGCGCCAGCGCACCTGGCAGCGTCCCCGCCTGGGTCGTCGTCGAGACCATGTGCGAGGGGTAGAAGGGCGCCTTCATCTGGGCTGGGGTGACGCCGGCGGGCAGGGCGGTCCCGTGCGGCGGGTGCGAATAGAGGAACCAGTAGAGGACGTACTCGAGCAGGACCAGGAGGGCCAGGGCCACGCCGAGCAGGATCCAGACCGAGGGGCGCTTGTCGATCTTGATCAGCTCCGCCCGCGTGGCGCCGAGGAAGGGCCGCATCTGGCGCATGCCGGGGAGGTCGGCGAGCGGCGTCTCCGCGATGTTCCTCACAGCCCCATCTCCCCGCCGGTCAGCTCCAGGAAGGTCTGCTCCAGCGAGCGCTCGACGTTGGCCAGCCGGCTCACGTCGACCCCGCTCTGGATCAGGACCCTGTTGATCTCGGCGGCGCGGGCGAGATCGATGGACAGAAGGAAGGAGCCGTCCACGCGCTCGACGGCGGCGGCGCCGAGCAGGTCGCGCAGCACGACCTCGGCGCGCTCCTGCTGGGGACAGCGGACCTCGAGCTTGGTCGGCCCCCGGCGGAGCTCCGAGATCGGACCCTCGGCGATGAGCCGGCCCCGCTGGATCACGCCGACGTGCGTGCACATCTGCTCGACCTCGCTGAGCAGGTGGCTGGAGATGAGCACTGTCCGGCCGCCCTCGGCGATCTGCTTGATCAGCTCGCGCATGTCGGCCATGCCCTGCGGGTCGAGTCCGTTGGTCGGCTCGTCGAGGATCAGCAGCTCCGGGTCCTTGAGCGTGGCCGCGGCCAGACCGAGGCGCTGCTTCATGCCCAGGGAGTAGGTCTGGTAGCGGTCCTTGGCCCGGGGCGTCAGATCGACCAGGTCGAGCGCGTCCTCGACACGGAAGTGGGGGACGCCCGCGTAGTCGGCGATCACGTGCAGGTTGTCGCGCCCGCTGAGGTACGGATAGAAGGCGGGGGACTCGATCAGGCAGCCGACCTTGGCCAGGCTGTCCAGCGAGCCCAGTGGCTTGCCGGTGACGTAGGCGGTGCCGGAGGTCGGGCGGGTGAGGCCGGTCAGCATGCGCAGGGTCGTCGTCTTGCCCGCACCGTTGGGACCCAGGAAGCCGTACACCTCGCCGCGGTTGACCCGCATGTTGACCGCGTCCACGGCGACGGAGCCGTTGTCGTACCTCTTGGTCAGCCGGGCCGTCCTGATGACGGGCTCGCGGTCGACCGATACCATGCTGCGCACCTCTACCTCCGAATGACCGCACCCAACCGTACTCGAACCGGCCGATCCGGGGTCGGCTTCGTCTTCGTTTTCTGTGCCGGTCGCCGCGCCGGTGCGGCATCGCCTGACCGGTCGCTACGATAGGCGGCACCGGCAACGTCCCGCACCCGCCCTCGTTCGACGCCGTGCCGTCGGATGGAACCCGGAATCCGCGAGGGATGGACATCGTGACACTCGAAGCGACCGGCGGACGGCTGCGCTACTCCAGCGCGGTCGGCAGGTGGGTGATCGTCGCCACCGTGCTCGGGTCCGCCGTCACCACCCTGGACAGCACCATCGTGGGGATCGCCCTGCCCACCATCGGCCGGGAGTTCAAGGTCGGGATGGCCGATCTTCAATGGGTCAGCGCCGGCTACATGCTGACGCTCTCGGGTCTGCTCCTGCTCGGCGGGGCGCTGGGCGACCGGCACGGACGGAGGCGGGTGTTCCTCTTTGGAGTGATCTGGTTCGGGATCGCCTCGCTGCTCTGCGGGGCCGCCCCCGACATCCTGACCATGATCCTCGCTCGCGGGTTGCAGGGCATCGGCGCGGCGCTCCTGACACCGGGCAGCCTGGCCATCCTGGAAGCCTCGTTCCGATCGGAGGACCGCGGGACGGCGATCGGCGCCTGGTCGGGCTTCGCGGGCGTGGCCTCGGCGGTCGGGCCCTTCCTCGGCGGCTACCTGATGGCCGTCGGCTCATGGCGTCTCATCTTCCTGGTCAACGTCCCCGTCGTCCTCGCCGTCCTCCTGATCACCGCTCGATACGTCCCCGAGACTCGAGACCCGGCGGCCGGGCCCATCGACGGCACCGGCGCGGTTCTCATCACGGTGGGGTTGACCGCTCTCTGCTACGGCCTGATCGAGGGCCCCAGCGTCGGCTTCGAGCATCCGGCGATCGCGTGCCTCCTGCTCGTCGGCGCCGGCGGAATCGTCCTCTTCGTGGTGGTCGAGTCCCGGATGGGTCATCCGCTGCTGCCCCTGGGGTTGTTCCGCTCCCGCCAGTTTGCCGGCGCGAATCTGGTGACGTTCGTGGTCTACGCGGCACTGGGAACCACCCTGTTCCTGCTGCCGATGGAGCTTCAGCAGGTCGCCCACTACTCACCCCTGGAATCGGGGGTCGCGCTGCTCCCGGTGACCTTCATCATGCTGATCCTGTCCTCTCGGTCAGGCGCCCTGGCGAGCCGTATCGGACCCCGACTCCAGATGAGTGTGGGACCTCTGGTCATGGCGGTCGGGATGCTGATGCTGGTCCGCGTCGGTTCCTCGCAGAGCTACTTCCGCGACGTGCTGCCGGCGGTGCTCGTCTTCGGACTCGGGCTTGCGATCAACGTCGCTCCCCTGACCGCGGCCGTACTCGCCGCGGCACCGACCCAGGCGGCCGGCGTCGCATCGGCGGCGAACAACGACGTCGCCCGGGTGGGGGGTCTCCTCTCGGTCGCGGTTCTGCCGTCGTTGGCGGGCATCACGGGCGCCAGCTACCTCCATCCCGACCAGCTCGACGACGGCTTCCGGACCGCGGTTCTGATCGCGGCCGCACTGTGCGCCTCGGGTGGCGTGCTGGCTGCGCTGACGATCCGCAACCGGGCTCGACGCTTGGGAGCCGCTGGGGACCGTTCACGGTCGAGCAGCCACTGCGCGCTGGACGCCCCTCCACCGTCGGTCGGTCCGCGCTGAGCCGCGGTTGAGGCCTCCCGCGCCAGGCGCCCCTGGGCGGCTCCGCCCCGGTGCATCTCCGTCACTCCGAGTCCCGCCGAGAGCGCCCTGGCGGCCGCGAAGGTCAGACCTCGTCCGGCCTGGTACCCATGTGGTCCGCGTAGGGTCCGGGCGGCGGTGCCGGTGCCCGGCCGCGAGGCGGCCAGGGCAGGAGCGTCCCTTGACGCCGCCGGGCTGTGACGGATCCGAATGTGGTCCGCAACCGATGGCAGTTGTCACCAGCGCCGGGAGCTTCCGTGGGTGCCGGTCGAGAGACCGCGTCCGACCCACGGTGGCCGAGCGCGCGTGTGCTCGCCACCTCCTTGCACGTGCGTCTAAGGGCGTCCTTGAGCTGGCCGTGCGACAGTGGTGCCAGAGACCCACCGCAGGCGAGAGGGCCTCGCACTCGACGCGAACATCAGGCTTCCGAGCCCCACGCCACCGGCTGGTTCCAGGAGGCAGGACGCCGTCGCCGGGCGCCTGGCGCCGCACCGCACCCACGGCTCGCCGATCGACCGCCTCAACTCCACGGAGGGCTTCCGCGGTTGCTACCCGAGGATGCTCGCGACAGCCGGCCCAGCCTCGACCCGCGCCGCGGCGGTAGAATCCTCCGACGACGACGATCCTTTAAGTCCGGTCCAGAGAGGCCGGGAAGGAGGTCCTTCTTGGTAACCACGGATAACACCGCGGCCGCGCCCGGCCGGCAGCGGCTGCGCCATGTGGTCGAGGCCCGCCAGTTCGACCGTCCGCTCCTCGAGGAGATCTTTGTCCGCGCGGTAGACCTGCGCTCGGATCCCCATCGGGCCGCGGGCCGGCTCCAGAGCCAGGTCATGGCCGCGCTCTTCTACGAGCCCTCGACCCGCACGCGTCTCTCCTTCGAGGCCGCGATGCTCCGCCTCGGCGGTCGGGTGATGGGCACCGACAACGCCAAGGAGTTCTCCAGCGCCTCCAAGGGGGAGACGCTTGAGGACACGATCCGAATCGTCTCCGGCTACGCCGACGTGATCGTCCTCCGCCATCACGAGGAGGGCGCCGCCCGGCGCGCCGCCGCGGTCAGTGACGTGCCCGTCATCAACGGCGGCGACGGCAGGGGCGAGCATCCCACCCAGGCGCTGCTCGACCTGTTCACCATCCGCGAGGAGGTGGGGCGCATCGACGGGGTCAGCGTGGCCATGGTCGGCGACCTCGCCAACGGCCGTACGGTGCGCTCCCTGGCCAACCTGCTCAGTGAGTTCGACGACGTGACGATCCACTTCGTCGCCCCCGAGCGGGTGGCGATGCGCCAGGACATCAAGGACCATCTCACCGCCCGCGGCGTGCGCTGGTCGGAGAGCCGCGACCTGGAGGCGGTGCTGCCCCAGGTCGACGTCGTCTACCAGACCAGGATCCAGAAGGAACGCTTCGACTCCGAGGCCGACTACCTTGCCATCAGGGGCGTCTACGTGATCGACCCGGCGGCGATGCGCCTGCTGCGTCGGGACGCCATCGTCATGCACCCGCTGCCCCGCGTCGACGAGATCGACCCGGCGGTCGACGCCGATCCCCGCGCCGCCTACTTCCGCCAGGCCAAGAACGGGATGTACATCCGCATGGCGCTTCTCGACCTGGTGCTCTCGTGAGTGCTCTCGCCGCCAGCCAGATCAAGGCGACGGTGATGGACGCCGACAGCATGCGCCGCTCCCTGACCCGCATCGCCCACGAGATCGTCGAGCGCAACCACGGTGTGAAGGGGCTCGTCCTGATCGGCATCATCTCCAAGGGCGACGTCCTCGCCCGGCGGCTTGGCGGCAAGCTGAGCGAGCTGGAGGGGGTGGACGTGCCGGTGGGGACGATCGACATCTCCGGCCACCGCGACGATCGGCCCCGGGGGACAGGGCGCGATCTCAGCCAGGTGCCCGACATCGCCGGCCTGAAGGTGGTGCTGATCGACGACGTCATCCACCACGGGCGGACGGTCCGCGCGGCGATGGACGCCCTCATCGAGCACGGCCGCCCCCGCGCCATCGAGCTCGCCGTCCTCATCGACCGGGGCCATCGGGAGCTGCCGATCCGGCCCGACTACGTGGGCAAGAACGTGCCCACCTCCGAGCAGGAGCAGGTCGAGGTCTGCCTGGACGAGGTCGAAGGAGTCGATGGAGCCGTGATCCTTGCCCGCTGAGCCCGCACCCCGCCACGCCGCCCTCGTCCTCGAGGACGGCCGCCACTTCGTCGGAAGGGCGCTGGGCGCCAATGTCCTCGGTGAGGGAGAGATCGTCTTCAACACCGCCATGACCGGCTACCAGGAGGTGCTCACCGATCCCTCCTACGCCGGGCAGATGCTGTGCATGACCTATCCGCTGCAGGGCAACTACGGCGTGCGGTCGGCCGACGCCGAGTCGGGACGGCCCTGGGCCCGGGCGATGATCGTCCGCTGGGCCGAGGAGGTCCCCTCCCACCACTCCTCCGAATCCTCGCTCGACGTCTACCTCCGCGACAGCGGGATCCCCGCCATCGCCGACATCGACACGCGCGCCCTCACCCTCCACCTGCGGCGCAACGGGGCGCTGCGGGCCGTGCTCAGCCACGAGGCCCACGCGCCTGACGCCGCGCGCCTCGCCGAGCTCGCCGGCGCCGCCCGCCGTGTCACTCCGCTCTCCGACCAGGATCTGGTCGCCGAGGTCTCCAGGACCGAGGTCGAGGAGTGGCTGGAGCCGCTGCCGCCCGAGCTTCGCGGTCCCGGCCGCGCCGACGGCGGCGGCCTGACCATCGCCGTCGTCGACTTCGGCGTCAAGCGCGGGATCCTCCGCAGCCTCCGCGAGCGGGGCTGCCGGGTGCTGGTCCTGCCCCACCGGGCGACGTGGGAGGAGGTCGCGGCGAGCGGCGCCGACGGCCTGCTTCTGGCCAACGGTCCCGGAGATCCGGGCGTACTCGAGGGACCGCTGGCGCTGTGCCGCCGGGCCCTGGAGGAGCGGATGCCGCTCTTCGGCATCTGCCTCGGCCACCAGGTGCTGGGCCGCGCCATCGGCGGCACTACCTCGCGGCTGCCCTTCGGCCACCACGGCGTCAACCACCCGGTCCGCGAGGAGATCTCGGGGCGGGTCCACATCACCAGCCAGAACCACGAGTTCCAGGTCGACGCCGCCAGCATCCCCGCCGACTCCGGCTTCTTCGTGAGCCACACCAACCTCAACGACCGGTCGGTGGAGGGGCTCTCCCACCGCGAGCGGCCCTGCTTCAGCGTCCAGTACCACCCCGAGGGCCAGCCCGGACCGACCGACAACCACCATCTCTTCGACCGGTTCGTGGAGATGGTCAGGGGCCGCCGCCCGGTGGTGGTCGTGCCCGAGGTGAGCGCACCACCGGCGAAGCCGGCGAAGGTGCTGATCATCGGCTCGGGACCGATCGTGATCGGCCAGGCGGCGGAGTTCGACTACGCCGGCACCCAGGCCTGCAAGGCCCTCCGCGAGGAGGGGATCGAGACGGTCCTGATCAACTCCAACCCGGCGACGATCATGACCGACGAGAACGTGGCCGATCGCGTCTACATCGAGCCCCTGACGGTGGAGGCGGTGGAGCGCGTGATCGCCCGCGAGCGGCCGGACGCGATACTGCCCACGCTGGGCGGCCAGACCGGCCTCAACCTGGCCATGGATCTGCACCGCGAGGGCGTGCTCGAGCGCCACGGCGTCCGGTTCCTCAGCGCCGACGCCGACGTGATCCGGCGGGCCGAGGACCGGGAGGCCTTCAAGCAGCTGCTGCTCGAGATCGGTGAGCCGGTGCCGCCCTCCCGCGTCTGCGAGACGCTGGAGCAGGCGCGCGGGTTCGCCGACGAGGTCGGGCTGCCCCTGGTCGTCCGCCCCGCCTACACGCTGGGCGGTACCGGTGGCGGCTTCGTCACCGAGGACGAGGAGTTCACACGGACGGTGCTGCGAGGCCTCTCCGCCTCGCCCATCCACCAGGTCCTGGTCGAGCGCTCGCTCTGGGGCTGGAAGGAGCTCGAGTACGAGCTCATGCGGGACCGCACCGGCACCTGCATCGTCATCTGCAACATGGAGAACCTGGACCCGATGGGGGTCCACACCGGCGACTCCATCGTCGTCGCCCCTGCCCAGACCCTCTCCGACCGCGACCACCAGATGCTCCGCTCGGCGGCCCTCCGGATCATCCGCGCCCTCGGCCTGGAGGGCGGGTGCAACATCCAGTTCGCGCTCGACCCCCACTCCTCGCGCTACTTCGTGATCGAGGTCAATCCTCGGGTCTCGCGCTCCTCGGCCCTGGCCTCCAAGGCCACCGGCTACCCGATCGCTCGGGCGGCGAGCAAGGTCGCCGTCGGCCGGCGGCTGGACGAGATCGTCAACCCGGTCACCGACCGCACCAGCGCCGCCTTCGAGCCCGCGCTCGACTACTGCGTGGTGAAGATCCCGCGCTGGCCCTTCGACAAGTTCCCCCAGGCGGACAGGACGCTGGGGACGCAGATGGCGTCGACCGGCGAGACGATGGCCATCGAGCGGACCTTCGAGGGGGCGATGGCCAAGGCCCTGCGCTCCCTCGAGCAGCGCCGCCCCGCTCCGGAGGAGCTGGACGATCCCGACCTGATCGACCGGCCCAACGACCGCCGGCTCTTCGCCCTCATCCACCGGCTCGCCCAGGGCGACGCGCCCGAGGAGCTGGCCCGGCGCAGCGGCATCGACCCCTGGTTCCTGCAGCGGCTGGCTCGGGTGGCGGAGGACGAGCTCGATCCCGGCCCCGAGCGGGAGGTCACCTACAAGATCGTCGACACCTGTGCCGGCGAGTTCGAGGCGACGACCCCCTACTACTACTCCTGCCACGAGGAGGAGTCGGAGGCCGAGCCCGTCCCCGGCCGCTCGGCGCTGGTCCTCGGCTCGGGCCCGATCCGGATCGGCCAGGGCATCGAGTTCGACTACTGCTCCGTGCACGCCGCCTGGGCGCTGCGCTCGGCGGGGGTCAGGGCGATCATGGCCAACTCCAACCCGGAGACGGTCTCCACCGACTTCGACACCTCCGACCGCCTCTACTTCGAGCCCCTCGACCTCGCCGCGGTCGCCGCCGTGGCCCGAACCGAGCGGGTCGAGGGCGCGGTCGTCCAGTTCGGCGGCCAGACCGCGATCAACGTCGCCGAGCCGCTGGTCGACGCTGGCATCCCGGTGCTCGGCTCCTCGGTTGAGGCGATCGACCTGGCCGAGGACCGCCGCCGCTTCGCCCAGGCCCTGGAGGCCCTCAACATCCCCCAGCCGGTGGGCGACACCACCACCTCCGAGGACGAGGCGCTGGCCATCGCCGCCCGGGTCGGCTACCCGGTGCTGCTGCGGCCCTCCTATGTGCTCGGCGGCCGGGCCATGGAGATCGTCCGCGACGACGTCGAGCTCCGCCGCTACATGCGCTGGGCCCGGCAGGCGCTCCCCCGGGGCACGGTGCTGGTCGACAAGTACCTGCTCGGGACCGAGGTCGAGGTCGACGCCATCACCGACGGCGAGACCGTCTGCGTGCCCGGCATCATGCAGCACGTGGAGCGGGCGGGCGTCCACTCCGGCGACTCCTACGCCGTCTATCCGGCTCCGCTCGAGACGGACCTGCAGGACCGGATCGTCGACTACACGGTCCGCATCGCCCGCCACCTCGGCCTCCGCGGGTTGCTCAACGTCCAGTACGTCATCCACCGCGGGCAGGTCTACGTGCTCGAGGTCAACCCGAGGGCGTCGCGGACGGTCCCGCTGCTCTCCAAGGTGACCGGCGTGCCGATGGTCGGGCTGGCGACCAGGGTGATGCTCGGGGAGCGGCTGCCGGAGCTCGGCTGGGAGACCGGCCTGGTGCCGGCGCGCCCCCTGATCGCGGTCAAGGCCCCCGTCTTCTCCATGAGCAAGCTGCCCTCGGTGGACGCCTACCTGGGTCCGGAGATGAAGTCGACGGGCGAGGTGATGGGCGTTGACCGGACGCTGGCCGCCGCCCTGCGCAAGGCCTTCATGGCCGCGGGCATGAGGGTCGAGCGGGGCGGCGCCGCGGTGCTCACCATCGCCGACGCCGACAAGCCGGAGATGTTCCCGATCGCCTCTCGGCTGACCGAGCTGGGCTGCCGCATCTACGCCACCCCCGGGACGGCGGCGGCGCTGCGCTCGGCCGGCTTCTCCCCGGAGCAGGTGGCCAAGATCGGTGAGCCCTCGCCCAACGTCGTCGACCTGATCTCGAGCGGCGGCGTCGACCTGGTCGTGAACACCATGTCCGGGGGCGGCTCGGCTGAGGTGAGGCCGGGCGTCCCGGTTATCCGCGATGGGTTCGAGATCCGGCAGGCCGCCGTCCTCCGCCGCATCCCCTGCCTGACATCCCTCGACACCGCCTGGGCGCTGCTCGACGCGACGGTGATGGCCCAGGGCGAGCTCGAGGTCCGCACCATCGACGAGTGGCGCGCCGGCGTGACCGCGCCGGCACCGGGGAGGGCGGGCGTTGCATGACGTCACGGCCCCGCTGCTGAGGCGGCGGCGCCTGACCGCGGAGATGTGGGTCCTGGGCTTCCAGTCCCCCGAGATCGCGGCCGAGGTGACGGCGGGCCAGTTCGTCAACCTGCTGCTGCGCCCGGGACCACTGCTCCGGCGGCCCTTCTCCGTCTACCGGGTCGACGGCGAGACCGTGGAGGTCGTCCTCAAGGCGGTGGGCGAGGGCACGCGACAGCTGCTCGACCTCACTCCCGGCGACACCCTCTCCATGCTCGGTCCGCTGGGGCGCGGCTTCACCTTCGATCCCGCCTGGAAGGAGGTGGCCCTGGTCTCGGGCGGGCTGGGCGTGGCGCCGATGCCGCTGGCGGCACGCGACGCCGCTGCCGCCGGACTGCGTGTCTGCTGGGTCCACGGCGCGCGCACCGCCGACGACCTCTGCCAGGAGTGGACCGGGGACGAGGTGCGCTGGGCGACCGACGACGGCTCCAGGGGGCTGCGCGGCTCGGTCGTCGACGCCACGCCGGCCGACGTGCCCCAGGTTCTCGCCTGCGGCCCCAACCCGATGCTGGCCGCACTGGCGGGGCGCTGGCCGACCGCCCAGGTCGCGATCGAGACCTACATGGGTTGCGGCACCGGGGTCTGCCTCGGGTGCGCGGTGCCCCGGGCTCGGGGTGGCTACGACCGGGCGTGTACCGAGGGCCCCGTCTACGAGGCGGGCTCGATCCGCTGGGCGGCCCTCCCCGGACACCTCCACTACGAGGTCGCATCCCGATGACGCTGGAGGTCGGCCGCGTCCAGTTGAGGACCCCGGTGATGGCGGCTTCGGGAACGTTCGGCTACGGGACCGAGGTGCCGCTGCTCGACCGGAGCCGCCTCGGTGGCATGGTCTCCAAGGGGATCTTCCTGCACCCGCGGCCGGGCACGCCTCCGGTGCGCATCGTGGAGACACCCTCGGGCATGCTCAACGCGATCGGGTTGCAGGGCCCCGGGGTGGACGCGCTGCTCCGCGACTACTCGCCGCAGTGGGCGGAATGGGACTTCCCGGTGCTGGTCAACATCAACGCCGAGACCGTCGACGAGTACGGCGAGCTGGCGGCCCGGCTCGACGGCGCCCCCGGCGTGGCCGGTCTCGAGGTCAACATCTCCTGCCCGAACGTCAGCCAGGGAGGCATGCTCTTCGGGAAGGACGCCCGCCTCGCCGCGGCGGTGACCGGAGCCGTCCGCCGCCGGACCGCGCTCCCGGTCTGGGTCAAGCTGACGCCGGCGGTGACCGACATCGCGGAGATCGCCCGGGCCTGCGAGGACGCGGGCGCCGACGCGCTCTGTGCCGTCAACACCTTTGTCGGGATGTCGATCGATCTCCACACACGCCGCCCCCGGATCGCCTTCGGCACCGGCGGGCTGTCGGGTCCGGCGATCCGGCCCATGGCCGTGCACCTCGCCCACCAGGCGGCGAAGGCGGTCAGGATCCCGGTCGTCGGCATCGGCGGCATCACCACCGCCTCGGACGCGCTGGAGTTCCTCATCGCCGGCTGCCGGGCGGTCCAGGTCGGCACCGCCACCTTCGCCGAGCCGAGGGCGATCGAGAGCGTGGTCGAGGGGATCGAACGGTACGTCAGCGACAACGGATACGAGGATCTGGACGCTCTTCCGCGGCTGGTCGAGCCGGAGTCGGAGGCGGCCCCGGCCACCTGATGCGGCCGGTTGACGTCAACCGCCGCGTGTCGCCGGCATCGTCTCGAGACCGCTGCCAGACCCTATGCGCCTGGCTTGCCGTCCGTGGGCGTGTCCGTCCGGTGTCCGTGACCCGTGACCAGCGCCGTCACCTCTTGGGTGAGGCCGATCGAGGGCCCGCCGATCAGTTCCCACGCACGCGAGGTCCCGATCAGGAAGCTGACGACGACCAGGATCGCGATGGTGTTCACCGCGCCGGAGTTGCTGGGGTGGAGGACGATCGCCGCTCCCTCGATCAGCTGGATGACGAAGGTGGCCGCCAGCCCGAGCAGGAACACGGCGTCACGCACCGTGCCCCACCGCAGCTGGCGCAGGCGGATCAGCGAGAGCAGCGAGGCCAGCACGAAGCTGAGCCCAAGAAGCCCGACGATGACCGCGGTCGGCCCGATCTTGTCCCCGGGAATCAGGGCGAAGAGGGAGACGCCCAGCGCGTTGGTGAACGACGCCAGCGCCGCCGACGCCCGTATGCGGTGGAGCTGCGCGTCCCCCTTTGCACGACTGAGCCGTGACGAGGACACCGAGATGGTCACGAACAGCAGCCCGATCAGCGTGCCGGCCAGGCCTCCGCTGGCGAGAAAGAAGTCATGGATGTTCTGAGGAACCACACCGTGATTCTCGCAAGTCGACCTGCGGCGGATTCACCGCCGGCGGGCGGTGATGATCCCGGTGCGGCCGTCGAGGACGACGCCTCTCTCCGTCTCGTGGTCGGCGAGCATGGCCCGCAGCCGCTCGCGGGCGGGATCGCGCTCGACCGGGTCGAGTGAGGCGAGCGCCTCCCTCGCGTCGCTGAACCCGAGGGCGAACTCGCACGCGGTGGCGGCGTCAGGGCCGTAGCAGACCGGTGCGTGGACATCCTCGAAGGCGACGTGGGCGAAGCCGGCGGAGGTGAGGATCCGTTCCGCCGTGGCCTGGTCGCCGAGGGAGAACGCGTCCCTGCCGGCTGGATCCACGCTCGAGACCGTGGCGCCCAGCGCCAGGCGGACCACGCCCCACGACTCGTTGCGCTCCCGGCTCTGCCAGACGAGCAGCACGAGGCGGGCATCCGGGCGGAGGGCGCGTGCGATGTTCGTGAAGGCGGCCTCCTTGTGGGCGAAGAACATCGATCCGAAGCGGCTGATGCAGAGGCCCTCAGCAGTGCTGAGCCGGCGTGCCTCCTCCAAGGCCGTCGCGGAGACGTCAACCCCCAGCACGCTGCCCTCCCCGGCCATCCTGGCCGCGTCGCGCGTCGAACCGCCGCTGCCGCAGCCGATGTCGAGCACCCGGTCGCGCGGCCCCACACGGGCGGCGGTGCGGAATCGCTCGTCGTGGGCGCGCGTCTCGCTTTCAAGCACGTCGGCGAACCGGACGCGGTGATCGGTGTGGCGCAGGATGGCCGGCACGACCACGGGCCAGGTCGAGCGGGGAGGGGCCTGATGGCCGACGCCATCGAGCAGGAGCAGGTCGGCGTCCGGGATCTCGCGGGCCAGCGCCTCCCCGTGCCGTGGCGGGAAGAACGGGTCCTCCGATCCGTGGACGACGAGTGCCGGCGCTCTCACCCCGCCCAGCCGGGAGCGCGCGTCTCCGCCTCCCTCCAGCAGCCAGTGGTTGCCCGCGCTGGCACCCCGGTTGGGCGTGCGTGCGACCATCCGGCGCGCCGCGGCGCGCACCGCGGTCTGGTCGAAGCAACCCGGCCCGGCAAACGGCCGGTAGCCGACGACGATGCTCTCGACGACCGCCTCCGGGTCATCCCAGTCCGGATCGGGCTGCGGCGACGCGAGGGCGGCCCTCAGCCGTTCGGCGATCGGAGGCAGATCATCGCCAGGCCCCGGGCTGGTCGCGATCAGCGTCAGCGGCGTCACTCGCTCCGGATGCTCGACGGCCATACGCTGGGCGATGCCGCCGCCCATCGAGAGTCCCGCCACGTGGGCGCGACCGCCCGCCAGCGCATCGATCAGGCCGGCGGCGTCGGCGATCAGGTCGGAACCCGAGTATCCGGGTCTTCCGGGCGGCCAGCTCGTGGAGCGGCCGGTGTCGCGGTGGTCGTACCGGATGACGAACCTGCCGTCATCCGCAAGGAGCCGGCACAGCTCTGGATCCCACCCGTCCATCGACTCGGAGGCGCCGGCGATGAGCAGGATCGGTGGCGCTCCGGCTTCACCGAACGTGTCCACGCAGAGGTCCACCCCGTTGACGCCCACCATCGTCTCGGCCATAGGGCGAAATCTAAGCACTCTCGAGGCTCCGGCCACCTCCGCGCGGTCGCTTCGCGACCCTCCGGTGCCCCCGACCATGCCATGACCTCAATCTTTCGGAATGGCTCGCGCACCGCGTATCCATTGAGGAGGCGGCGCCGGCACAGGTGCTTCGTTAAATGAGACAGGGTTGCATTGCGTCGCGGAGGGCGAGAGCCAGCCGCTCACGCTCCGCGGCCGGCACCTGCTCCGCAGCCGGCCTGTCCAGGTACCCGAAGATGCCGGGGCCGCGCCGGCCCGGCTCGAGGTTGGCGTGGCGCGGGATCAGGTGGATGTGAAGGTGCGTGAATCCCTCCTTCTCGGCGAAGGAGGCGAGATAGGTCTTGGCGGAACCGGTGACGGAGACGAGGGCTCTGGAAGCGGCCGTCAGGAGCGGACCCAGGGATGCCGCCTCGGCGCCGTTCAGGTCGCCGAGTGAGAGGACGTGGCGGGCGGGGATGACGACGAGCCATCCCGGCAGAGCGCTGTCCAGGGCGTGGGTGATCCGCCAGGTCCCGTCCCAGTAGATCCGCTCGGAGACCGGAGCGGTGTCGATGGCGCCGAGGATGCCGCAGGTTCGGCACCGTTCGGGCCTGGAGGCGTCGGTGGGCATCCGACGAGCCTGCCTCAGGCACCGGCGGGCGGGCCGAGATCGCCGAGGCCCCGGCGGAGGAGGCCGAAGGCGAGGTTGGCGGCGGTGACCGCCTCCGGGTAGACATCAGCCGCGGTCCGGCCGCGCTCGATGGCCCGCCAGTTGTCCAGGCTCAGCACTCGGCGCACCGCCACCACCTGGACGGCGGCCAGGCGCGTGGTCAGCCGGTCGTTCCCGTCCGCCTCTCGAAGGGCGGCGGTCAGGGCCACCTCGCTTCGGGCGATATGGCGGGCGATGTCCCCGTCCAGGCTAGGCGTCCCGAACAGCATCCGGCAGAAGAGGAAGGTCGGCGGTGCGTCGTTGAGCCCGGCGGCGGGATCGTGGTGCTCCAGCGCCGACAGGAACTGGCCTCGGAGTGCGACCAGTGGCGTCTCGCCTCTGCGCCGGCCGCGCACGGCCCGGGCCAGCTCGTCCTCGTGGTCCGCGAACCGGTGGACGACGAGGTCGCCCTTGGTCGGGAAGTAGCTGAACAACGTCGGCTTCGAGACCTCGGCCGCCTCGGCGATGTCGGCGACGGAGACGCTGTCGTAGCCGCGCTCGAGAAAGAGGGCGATGGCGGCCTCGGAGATTGCTCTTCGAGTCCGCTCCTTCTTCCGCTGGCGCAGGCCGATCTCACCCATATACCAATGGTAGATTAGGAACTCGGATAAAATCTTGACTGAGTTAAGTAAATTATGAGTTCAAGGAGGAGACTGATGGACGCGGATGTGCTCATCGTCGGTGCTGGCCCGACCGGCCTGATGCTCGCCTGCGAGCTCGCGCTCGGAGGAGTTCGGGCTATGGTCGTCGACCGGTTGGGCGGGCGAAGTCGCCAGTCGAAGGCCGGTGGCCTACAGCCGCGCACCTCGGAGATCCTCGATATGCGCGACCTCTTCGAGTCGGCTGAGCGGAAGGCCCTGAACGCCGGCCAGCTTGGCTCGCACTTCGCGGCGCTCCCGATCCCGCTCGACTGCAGACCCTGGGGGACCCGGCATCCCTGGCCGGTCGCCGTGCCCCAGGCCAGGCTCGAGGACATCCTCGAGGAGCGGTTCCTCGAGCTGGGCGGCGAGGTGCTGCGATCGCAGGAGCTGGTCGCCCTCGGGCGTGGGGAGGGTGGCGTGATCGCGACCCTCGACGGCCCGTCCGGCAGCCGCCCCGTCGAGGCCGGCTGGCTGGCCGGCTGCGACGGCGGGCACAGCACCGCCCGCAGGCTGATCGGTGTCGGCTTCCCCGGACGCGCGGGAACGCACTCGATGGTGCTGTCCGACGTGGTCGTCGCCGGGCCCGAGGAGCTCGTCGGCCGCGAGCCGAGGCACTTCAGCAACCGGGTCCGCGCCGAGGCCGACCGCTGGGCGGTGCTGGCGCCGGCCGAGTCGGGGCTGCACCGGTTCATGTTCGGCGGCCCCGAACAGAGCTCCCTGGCCCGAGACGCCCCGGTCGAGGAGGCCGAGGTCCAGGAGGCGCTGCGAGCCTCCTACGGAGAGGAGCTGAAGCTGGTCGAGCTGCGGGCCGGCTCCCGCTTCACCGACGCCTCCCGCCAGGTCGATCGCTACCGCGTGGGAAGGGTCTTCCTCGCCGGCGACGCCGCCCACGTTCACTCCCCACTCGGTGGCCAGGGCCTCAACCTCGGCGTCCAGGACGCCTTCAACCTGGGCTGGAAGCTCGCCGCCGAGGTCCGTGGCCGTGCCCCCGCCGGCCTGCTCGACACCTATGAGGAGGAGCGGCACCCCGTCGGCGCCCGCGTCCTTCACAACACCCGGGCGCAGAGCGCCCTCAACCGCAACATCGGCGATGAGGAGGTGACCGCCCTGCGGGAGCTGTTCTCCGACCTGATGCGGATGCCCGATGTCAACCGTCACCTCTCAGGCATGACCTCGGGCCTGGACGTCCGGTACCCGGTGCCCGAGGGAGCACCCGACCTCGTCGGCCGCCGCGCCCCCGACCCGGACCTGGAGACGTCAGGTCGGACCGTCCGCCTCTCCTCGCTCATGCGCACCGGCCATGGCCTTCTCCTCGACCTGGGATGTGGCGCCGCCGACTCCGCCGTCCCCGACGATCGCGTCGACGTGGTCAGGGCTGTCGGGCGGGACCCAGAGCTGCCCTCAGGGATGCTGGTCCGGCCGGACGGCTACGTCTGCTGGGCACCCGCCGCGGGTACCCTCGACGGCCTTGGCGTGGCGCGGGAGCGGTGGTTCGGTCCGCCCGTCGCGATGGCGTCGACCCCGCCCATCGCCGACACGGGGCGGTAGCATGTCCTCTTCATATGAGTCCCGCACGTACCCAGTCACGCCGCAAGAGGTGCGCCTTCTGCGCGGAGGGTGTCGACGAGGTGGACTACAAGAGGGTGTCCATGCTGCGCCGCTTCATCACCGAGCGGGCGACGATGCTCCCGCGTCGGCGCACGGGAACCTGCGCTCGCCACCAGCGCCGTCTGGCACTGGCGATCAAGCGCGCCCGGGTCATGGCCCTCCTTCCCTACGCGCCGCAGCACCAGCGCGTCGCCTGACCCGGCCCACCCGGCCCTTCAATCGCCTCCCGGTTCGCCTTTCGAGGTGAACGCCTGCGGCTGCAGCAGGCGCACGCCTATCGCCACCAGAAGGCATGCGCCTGCGCCCGCGGCCAGGGCGAACGGTGCCCCGACCAGCGCGGCGACGCCTCCCGCCTCCAGAGGTGAGACGGCGGCGCCGGTCGTCGTCGCCTGCGCGTAGAAGGTCATCGTCCGGCCCCGGGAGGCGTCCGGCGTGAGCGTCTGGATCCGTGACCCGGTCGCGGCCAGGAACCACATCCGGAAGGCGCCCGCAGCCACCAGCAGCAGGGCGGTCAGCACCACCCACTGGCTGATCCCGCACAGGACCAGCGCCGTCGCCCAGCCCAGTGCCACCCAGAAGTGGGCGCGCCCGCCCAGGCGCCGGCCGTGCGCGGCGAAGACGCGGTTGGCGATCAGCGCGCCCATGCCGCCGGCGGCGATCAGGATCCCGAAGCCCCAGGCCCCGGAGTGGAGCCTCCCCATGGAGAGCAGGGGCAGGAGGGTCATGCGGTTGCTGGCGAGCACCGAGAAGGCGAGCGTGACGATCATCAGCCAGACGATCACGGGCTGGCCCATGGCCACCCTGGCGCCCTCGACGATGTGCTGCCACCGGGACGGCTGCTGGCCCTCGCGAAGCACGACCGGAAGGCTGTGCATGAAGACCAGGCTGAGAATCCCGCAGAGGGAGGCGATCGAGGTGGCGAGGAAGCACCAGGGCGCGCCGATGGTGGCGACCACCACGCCCGCGACCACAGGCCCGATCACGGCGGCCGCGTTCCAGGTGGTGGTGTTGAGCGAGATCACGCTGAGCAGATCCTCGGGCCCCACCACCTCGAGGCTGGCCGCCTGCCGGCAGGGGGCGTCGACAAGCTGGATGAGGCCCCAGACGGCCGCAGTGACGAGCAGCACCCAGTAGTGGTCGGTCCCCCGCCAGCTCATCGCATAGAGGAAGAGTCCGACCAGGGTGAACAGGGTCAGCGTGAGCTGGAGAACCGTCCGCTTGGGCAGGCGGTCGGCGATCATGCCGCCGACCGGACCGGCGACGATCATCGGCAGGTACTGGACGAGGCCGAGAACACCGAGGAGGAACGCCGAGTGGGTTCGCTCCAGGGTCACCCAGGGCAGGGCGATGCCCTGCATCCAGGAGCCGAGGGTGAAGACCGTCTGACCGATGAAGAAGAGGCGGTAATTCCGATGTCGCAGCGCACCCAGGGCCTGGGCTCCCATCGACGACCTGGTGCGGTGAGGCTGAAGGGCTGACACTGCTGATCGATAATCGCATTCATGGCAACCATTCGGGCGGAGATCTCCATCGCCGTTCCTCCGGAGAGGGTCTGGCATGCGGTACACGAGGACCTTGAAGAGACCCGCCGCTGGGCCGGCTACATCAGGCGGGCGACGCTGCTCGACGGCGACGTCCCCGGGCCGAACCGGCGGATCCGTTACGAACTCGACCTGCCCGGCGACATCCAGCTCGTGCTCCTGCCCCAGACCTGGGACAAGCCGAAGCGCTGCGCGGGGAAGTTCGACGGGGGCCCGGTCGAGGGTACCTGGTCCTACACCTACCGGCCCGAGGGCGAGGGCACCCATCTCGTCTACGACATGGACTACCGGATGGGAGGCTTCCTCCGCTTCGCCGGAGGTCTGCTTCAGGGCCGCTATGAGGACGGCATCAGGCAGGGAATGGTTCGTCTGAAGGACTATCTGGAGTCCCCGACTCGGCCATAATCCCGGCCGTGCGCGCGAGACGTTCGATTCTTTCGGTCCCGGCCACCACCCCGCGCTTCCACGAGAAGGCGGACGGGTCGGTGGCCGACATGATCGTCCTCGACCTCGAGGACTCGGTGGCAGCGAGTGCCAAGGTGGCGGCCCGCCAGGGCGTCGTGGACGCCCTCTGTAGGCACGCCTACGAGGGCAAGGTCCGCTCCGTGCGGGTCAACGCGGTCGACACCAGCTGGTGCCTGGACGACGTGCGCCACGTGGTGGAGGGGGCGGGCGAGAGGATCGACACCATCTTCCTGCCCAAGGCCGAGGGCGCGGACCAGCTCAACTTCCTCCATCACCTTCTGGAGCAGCTGGAGAAGCGCCTGCGCCTCCCCCGCCGCATCGGCATCGAGCTCGGCATCGAGACCCCGGCCGGAATCGAGCGTCTCGACGAGATCTGCTCGGCCAGCGACCGGACCGTGGCCCTGCACCTGGGCAAGGGCGACCTGGCCGCCTCGACGCGCATGCCCGGTCTGACCATCGGCGAGGAGTCCACCACCTATCCCGGCGACCTCTGGCACTACGCGAGAGTCAAGATCGTCCTCCAGGCCAGGCTTCACCGCCAGCAGGCGATCGAGGGGCCGTACGCGCGGTTCCGGGACGAGGCCGGCCTCCGTTCCCTCGCCGGCCAGGCGGCCGCCCTCGGCTACGACGGCAAGTGGGCGATCCACCCGGCCCAGCTATCGGCCCTCAACGAGATCTTCTCGCCTCGCCAGGAGGAGTTCGATCGCGCCTGCGCGATCGTCCGCGCCTATGCCGCGGCAACCGGCGAGGAGGCCACCGGCGCGGTCGACATCGGTGGCGAGATGGTGGACGAGGCGACCCGCAAGATGGCCGAGGTCATGGTCGATCGCGGCCGGACGGCGGGTATGCGCGAATCGGGAGTGGACGCCGCCCTGTTCAGTGCCGAGGAAGCAGCTCCAGCTGCTCCGCCCTGTCCCTCAGCGCGTCGCTGATCTGCTCCAGCAGCGCGGCCAGGGAGCTGGCCTCGTCGGGGCTCTGGCTGAGGTCGAGCCGGCGCAGGACGCGGAGCACGTCCCCCATCGCGTAGATCCCGGCCTCCTCCTCCCGGCGCAGCCGGTCGCCGGCCGACCGGAGCGCGGCCGCCTGGCGCCGCAGTCCGCGCTTGTCGAGAAGGCTGATCAGGCTCGAGGTCGCGGTCAGCGCCCTCTCCACCGTGGGGTGGACGGACCCGGGGACGGTGAGGAACGGCCGTGCGAGTCGCCGGCGGTGGGACCGCGGGGCGAAGAGCAGCCGGGGCAGGTTGGGCCCGAGGATGATGCCGACGCCGGTCAGTAGCAGCAGCGCGGCGACCACTCCGATGACCAGCTCCAGCACGCATCTAAGCGTACCGCCGCGCCGATCCGACGGGCTCAATCCGGCCGCGCAGTCTCCAGCGCCTCGTCGAGGCTGAACCTGCCGTCGAGCAGCGCGCGGCCCAGGATCGCACCCTGGGCGCCGCCCGAGCGGAGGTCGCGAACGTCATCCAGGGATCCGATCCCACCTGAATAGATGACGGGGTGCCTGCTCGTGGCGCGCACGTGGGCCAGCATCGCCAGATCCGGCCCGGCCATGGTTCCGTCCTGGTCGATGCTGGTAAGGACGATCCCGGCCAGCTCGGCCCGCTCCCATCGCCCCAGGAGATGGTCGAGCTCGACCGCCTCCTCCGCCAGCCAGCCGGTGACCGCCGGCCGGCCACCTCGAACGTCGAGGGCCGCCAGCACCCGGCCCGGATGACGGGCCGCGATCCCGGCCAGCACCTCGGGCTCCCTGACCGCCGTCGTCCCCAGGACCACCAGCGCCGCACCCGCCCGGAGCCAGCGGGCCGCCGTCTCCGGATCGCGGACGCCGCCCGCCACCTGAACCTCGACGCTCACCTCGGCCAGCAGCCGCTCCAGCCAGTCGCGGTTATCGCCGGAGCCGCGCGCGGCGTCGAGGTCGACCACGTGCAGCCGCCGGGCTCCGGCCTCGACGTAGGCGCGGGCCATGCCCAGCGGCTCGTCGGCGTAGGCGGTCTCGCGAGAGAAGTCGCCCTGGTGGAGATTGACGACCTTCGCGCCGCGGAGGTCGAGCGCCGGGATGATCAGCATGTCGACGCTCCTCAGTGCGGGTGGAGCCCGCCGTCGAGCGACACCACCTGGTCGGGGAGGTAGCCGTTGCGCACCACCGCCGAGGTGAGGTCGGCGACCTCCTCGGCGGTGCCCAGCCGGCCGACCGGGATGCGCGAGGCGAGCTCCCGGCGGCGGTCCGGGTCGCTGGGTATCATGTGGCTCTCGACGAGAGCGGGGGCGATGGCGTTGACGGTGACGCCGTCGCCGGCCAGCTCCGCCGCCATCCAGTGGGTCAGGCCGATCAGGCCGGCCTTGGAGGCTGCGTAGTGGGGACCGATCATGCCGCCGGTGAAGGCCGCCACCGAGGACATGAGGACGATCCTGCCGAAGCGGCGCTCGACCATCCCCGGCACCACCGCCCGGGAGAGGATGAAGGCGCTGCGCAGGTTGACCCGGATGATCTCGTCCCAGCTCTCGATGGGGACCTCGACCATGGGGCGCCGGCGGTCGCCGATCCCGGCGTTGGCGACCAGGACGTCGACCGGCCCGAGCTCGTCGGTGACGCGGGCGACGATGCGGTCGACCGCGTCAGGGTCGGCGACATCGCCGCCGACGGCGACCGACCGCCCGCCCGCCGACCTGATCGCGTCGACCACCTCCGCGGCGGAGTCGGCCGAGCTGGCGTATCCGACCGCACAGGCGGCACCGTCGGAGGCGAGGCGGAGAGCCACGGCGCGACCGATCCCGCGGCTGGCTCCGGTGACGAGGGCGACGCGACCTTCGAGTTGAGGGCCGTCCGTCACCGATAGTTGGTGAACTGCAGCGGCACCGGGATCGACTCGTCGTCGCGGAGCGCTGTGATCACCGCCTGCAGCTCGTCCTTGGCCTTCGAGGTGACCCGCAGCTGATCGCCCTGGATCCGGGTCTGCACCTTCGGCGACACCGACTTGGCCTTCCTCTGCAGCTGCTTGGCGAGGTCGTCGGAGATCCCGGCGTTGAGCTTGATCTCGACCTGGCCGCGGCCCCTGCCGATCGTCTTCGGCTCGGAGGCCTCAAAGAGCTTGGCCGAGAGCTGGCGGCGGGCCCCCTTCTCGACCAGCACCTGCACCGCGGCCCGGGCCCGGTCCTCGGTCGACGACTCGACGACGACGACCTCGCCCCGGCGCTCAAAGGTGGTGTCGGTGTTCTTGAAGTCGAAGCGGTTGGCGACCTCGCGCCGCGACTGGTCGAGCGCGTTGGTCAGCTCCGCGTCGTCGTACTCCGACACGACGTCGAACGAGAACTCCTGTGGCATCCGTCTCCTACAGGTGGATGAGAGAGCCGAGGATGGCGAGGACGACCAAGGCCACCCCGACCACGGAGATCCCGGCCATGATCACCGCGATCCCGATCTGGTCGCTGGTGACGCCCTCCATGCTGTCCATGATCTCGGTCTTGGACAGTGGCATGGTCTCCTCGTCGACGCCCTCGGCCCGGGCCCGGTCGTCGAGCTCCTCGAGGACCGTCCGGCCGCCAACGGGGATGGCCCTGCCCTCGAGGTTGGTGAGAGCGAGCCGCAGGTTCTCCCGGGTCTGGCCGAGCTCAGCCACGACCATATCGAGGGTCCTGGTCGCCGAGGGCGTCGGATGCTCCCGGCGAAGCTGGTCGATGATCTCGTAGAGGCCTGCCATGTCTTCTCCAGGGATTTGTAGCAGACCCGGGTGGCCCGATGTCGAGCCCGAGCATAGAATCACAACGATGACGACCGAGATGGATCTCAGCCAGCGCGCGCCCGCACGGCCGCAGCACCCCAACTCGTGGGTGTTCTACGATGGCCGATTCTCCCGGTATCACGACGTACACCTCGGTGTCATGACCCATGCCCTCCACTACGGGACCGCCTGCTTCGAGGGCATCCGGGCCTACTGGAACGAGCGCCGGGGTCAGCTGCGCATCCTGCATCCGATCGCCCACTTCGAGCGGCTCCGCAACTCGGGCCGGATCCTCCGCATGGACCTGGCCTACTCGACCGAGGAGCTGATCGAGATCACGACCGAGCTCTGCCAGCGCAACGAGTACCGGTCCGACGTCTACATCCGGCCCCTGCTCTTCAAGTCGGCCGAGCAGATCGGGGTGACGCTGTACGGGCTGCCCGACAGCTTCCTGATCTACACCGCGCCGATGGGCAACTACGTCGAGATCGAGGGCATCCGCTGCAAGGTCGCCAGCTGGAGGCGGATCCCGGACATCGCCCTGCCCGCCCGCTCCAAGGCCACCGCCAACTACCTCAACTCGGCCCTGGCCAAGTCCGAGGCGGTGGAGGACGGCTACGACGAGGCGCTCGTCCTGACCCTCGACGGCCACGTCTCCGAGGGTTCGGCCGAGAACGTCTTCCTGTACCGGAACGGCGCCTTCATCACCCCTCAGGTCAGCGACGACATCCTCGAGGGCGTGACCCGGGGCCTGGTCATCAAGCTGATCCAGGAGGAGCTGGGGCTGCCCGTCATCGAGCGCAGCGTCGACCGGACCGAGCTCTACAGCTGCGAGGAGTTGCTGCTCTGCGGCACCGGGGCCCAGATCTCCCCGGTGATCGAGGTCGACCGGCGCCAGGTCGGCGACGGCAAGGTGGGTCCCCGGAGCCGGCGGCTCCAGGAGCTCTACTTCAACGCCGTCCGGGGCGACAACCCCAAGTACGAGAGCTGGTCGATCCCCGTAGCGTGAGGATCGTCGCCGCGCCCAACCCGTTCAAGGGCACGGCGAGCGCTCCGGCCGTGGCTGAGGCGATGGCGCGTGGCGTCCGCGACGCCTTCCCCCAGGCCACGGTCGTCGAGCTGCCGGTCGCCGACGGCGGCGAGGGCACGGTCGACGCGCTCTGCCGGCCCCCTTCCGGCGAGCTGGTCCGGGTGACGGTGACCGGGCCGCTGGGGGAGCCGGTCGAGGCGGTCTTCGGCTTCATCCCCGGCGAGGCGACCGCGGTGGTCGAGCTGGCGGCGTCGAGCGGGCTGCCGCTGGTGCTGCCTTCACGGCGCGATCCCCGCACCGCCACGACCTACGGGTTCGGCCAGCTCCTGGAGGCGGCGAGGGCTCGTGGTGCTCGGCGGATCATCGCCGGCGTCGGCGGCTCCGCCACCAACGATGGCGGGGCGGGGATGGCCCAGGCGCTGGGCGTGCGGCTGCTCGATGCCGGCGGGGTCGACCTGCCCTTCGGCGGCGCCGCCCTGGCCCGCCTCCACCGCATCGACGTTTCGGCCATGCACCCTGGCTGGCGCGACGTGGTGGTCGAGGTCGCCGTCGACGTCACCAACCCCCTCTGCGGGCCGGAGGGCGCCAGCGCCGTCTACGGCCCCCAGAAGGGGGCGACGCCGGCGGTTATCGACGAGCTCGACGCCGCGCTCGGCCACTACGGCCGGATCGTCGGCCGGGGCGTGGCCGAGATGCCCGGCTCCGGCGCCGCCGGCGGAGCCGCCGCCGGCCTTCGGGCGTTCCTCGACGCCGAGCTGCGGCGGGGCGCTCCGCTGGTGATCGAGGCGGCCGGGCTGGACGCGGCACTCGAGGGGGCCGCGCTGGTCCTGACCGGTGAGGGCCGCGTCGACGGCCAGACCGTCTACGGCAAGGGACCGATCGAGGTGGCCCGCCGGGCGCACCGTGTGGGCGTCCCGGTGGCCATGATCGCGGGGCATCTCGGCGAGGGCTGGCGGGCGGTTCACGACGAGGGCGTGACCCTGGTCGAGCAGCTGGCCTGGGAGGGCCTTGGCGAACTCGGCGACGAGGAGCTGGCGGCGGCAACGCCGGAACGCGTCCGGCACGCCACGGCACGCGCTGTGAGGGCACTGATCCAGGACTGAAGTCCCGGGTGTCTGGGCGAAAATCCCGGGTTTTGGTTGAAATCCGGCCAACCGGTGCAGTAACCTCTCCCCTCGCAGTCCGCCCAGAGACTGATAACTACAGCGTGAAGGAGTAGCAATTCTATGTTTGGACTCGATCTGTTGACTGGTGCCCTCGACGCGGTTCTCAACATCGTCGTCGCGCTGTCGGGCCGGATCTCCGGCGGCATCGGCATCTCC
>DATAXV010000189.1:0-2295 GCA_036272915.1 Candidatus Dormiibacterota bacterium | reverse complement strand
ATCGGGTCTCCTTTTCGGAGAGGAGGTGGGCGGCGGCGTGAGGCGCGCCGTCGTGGTGCAAGCTCGAGCATCCGGTCGCGGACATGGCTGGAACGTATGAGCTTAGGCCATCGGGCCGGTGCCGGCGATCCGCCGCGGAGGCGTCTTGCGTATACTGCGCGGCACCGGATTCCAATCAGGAGGTTACCGATGGCGCGTCTCTCTGGCACATGCGAGATGCTCTCGCACGCCTCCTGGAGGCTCGGCTAACCACAGCCCGCTCTCCTGTCGCGTGCGGCCCCCACCGCCAGTGCAGGAGAACGCATGGGACTCGCTCCCCCTCCGTCCGTCATCGCCCCCGGATTCCGGCCCGCTCCACCCGTCTTCGAAGCCCGTGACCGCGCGTGCCGCCCCGGAGGCCGCAGCTGATGCGCCGCTTCCGCACGCTGCGCCGCTACGCGCGACTGCTCGCCCGCTACCTGGGTCCGCACCGGGGCGAGATGGCTCTGCTCGCCGTCATCCTCTGCACCACCATCGGTGTGCAGGTGGCGACGCCGCTGATCGCCAGCGACTTCATCAACGGCGCCACCGCCGGCCGCCCGCTGCGGCAGCTGATCCTGCTGGCGCTGCTGACCATCGCCATCGCCCTGATCGGCCAGGCCGTCGGCATCGCCGAGACCTACGTCGCCGAGCGGGTGAGCTGGGCCGCGACCAACGAGATGCGGGCGGACCTGCTCCGGCACCTCCTCCGCCTTGACGCGAGCTATCACAACGCCCACGCCGCGGGTGAGTCGATCGAGCGCGTCGACGGCGACGTCGGCACGCTGGCCCGGTTCTTCTCCCGATTCGTCGTCTACGTCGTCGGCAACGGCCTGCTCATGGCCGGTGTCCTCGTCCTCCTCTACCGGGTCGACTGGCGGATCGGGCTCGGGCTGAGCGTCTTCGTCGGCGTGGCCCTGGTGGCGATGCTCCGCATCCGGGCCAGGGCCACCCCCTCCTGGGCGGCCGAGCGTCAGGCGACGGCCGACTTCTTCGGCTTCCTGGGCGAGTACCTGGCCGGGCTGGAGGACGTGCGGTCGAGCGGGGCCGGCGCCTTCGTGCTCCGTCGATGCGCCCAGGTCCTGCGGGGCTGGTGGTCGGCGACGGTGACCGCGCAGATGCGCGGCTACGCCATGTTCGCGACCAGCGAGGGCCTGTTCGGCCTCGGCCTGGCTACCTCGCTCGCCGTCTGCGCCGTCCTCTTCCGGGCCGGCTCGCTGACCGTGGGTGCCGTCTACCTGGTCTTCGTCTACAGCCAGATGCTTCGCCAGCCGGCCGAGCAGATCCGCAACGAGGTGCAGGACCTGCAGCAGGCGGATGCCAGCATCGGACGGATCGAGGGGCTCCTCGCCACCCGGCCGCGGCTGGTCGACGGCACCGGGCCGTGGCTTCCGCCGGGGCCGCTTTCGGTCGAGCTCGACGGCGTCTCCTACGCCTACGCCGAGGGCGTCCCGGTGCTGCGCGACGTTGCCTTCACCCTGCGGCCCGGCCGCGTGCTGGGCGTCGTCGGGCGAACCGGCAGCGGGAAGACGACGCTGGTCCGGCTGCTGATGCGGTTCCACGACCCCGGCGCCGGCTCGGTCCGCCTGGGCGGCGTCGACCTGCGCGAGGTCCGGCTCCGGGCGGTGCGCTCGCGCATCGGCCTGGTCTCCCAGGACGTGCACCTCTTCAACGCCAGCCTTCGCGACAACCTGACCGTCTTCGACGAGCGGATCCCGGACCGCGCGCTGACCCGGGCCCTGGGCGACCTCGGTCTGGGCGAATGGCTGGGGTCGCTGCCCGGGGGCCTGGACACGCCGCTCGGCGTGGGCGGCGCCGGGATGTCGGCGGGGGAGGCGCAGCTGATCGCCTGCGCCCGGGTCCTGCTCCGAGACCCCGACCTGGTGATCCTCGACGAGGCCTCGTCACGTCTCGACCCGGCCACCGACCGCCAGGTCCATGCCGCCATGGCCAGGCTCCTGGAAGGCCGGACCGGCATCATCGTCGCCCACCGCCTGGACACCGTCGCCGGCGCCGACGACGTCCTGGTCATGGAGGAGGGGCGTGTCCGCGAGCACGGGCCGCGGCGCGTCCTCGCCGCCGACCCCCGGTCGCGATTCTCCGGGCTCCTGCAGCTCGCCGCCGAAGAGGTGATCTCGTGAGTAGCCCTGTGTCAACCCGGAACGTCAGTTCGCATGGTCCGAACGGCGATGGTTGCGCGCAAGGAGGACGGGGCGTTCCGGCGTTTGGTGACGGTTTGGAGACGGCACGTTCAGGAGCCGCCAAGGAGTTCGTCAA
>DATAXV010000188.1:0-11476 GCA_036272915.1 Candidatus Dormiibacterota bacterium | reverse complement strand
CGCCAGCACTCCCGGCTCGAACCGCTTCTCTCCCGCCTTCAGCGCCGCCTCCAGGTCGATCGTCCCGACCACACGGTCCTCCGACGCGTTGATCGGCAGCTCCACCACCCGCATCCGCCGCCGCGCCACCGGCAGCGGGTCCTCGCCCGCCTCCAGCCGCTCCTGGCAGTCGGCGCAGAGCGCCTCCAGGTCGCGGGGATGACAGCCGAAGCGACAGCCCTCGACCACCTCCTGCTCGGGCAGGAGCCGGGCCAGGGCGCGCACCGCGGTCGACTTCGCGGTGCCCTTCTCGCCGCGGATGAGCACCCCTCCGATCGCGGGGTTGATCGCGTTCAGGATCAGGGCCAGCTTCATACGATCCTGACCCACGATCGCCGTGAACGGGTACGTGTATCGCTCTACTGCCACGTCCGAATGGTACCCAGCGTCCGAGGCGGCTCGCGGTCGCCGGCCTGGTTCAGCCCGACCGCGCTCCCAGCCGGGCCACCGCCTCCTCCGCCTCCCGCCCCAGCCGGGCCACCACCTCGGCCGCGGTCGGCTCCTCGCGCAGCAGTGCCGCGCCCTGGCCGGCGTAGATGGTGGCCATCCCCTCGTCCCCGGCTCGGAGCGCCTCGGTCAGCTCGCGGCGGGCGTCCTCGTCCCCGGCCAGCGCCTCCTCCCGGCCGTGCCAGCGGTCGCTGAAGCGGTTGCGCAGCGCCCGCCCGCCGAACTCCGCCGGCCACGGGATCCCGGCGCCGATATCGAAGACCCGTGTGTAGACGGTGTCGCCGTCCCCGGCCTCGAGCAGGCGTCGCCGCGCTCCGGCCTTCGACCGCGCCTCCCTGGTGGTGAGGAAGGCGGTGCCCACCCAGGCGCCCTCGGCGCCGGCGGCGAGCACCGCCGCCAGGCCCCGCCCGGTGGCGATGCCGCCGGCCGCGAGGACCGGTGTCCGGACCTCCTCCAGCACCTCCTGAAGGAGCAGCAGGGTGCCGACGTGGTCGCGCCCGTGGCCGCCCGCCTCGGCCCCGCGGGCGACGATCAGGTCGACGCCGGCGGCCTCCGCCTCCCGCGCGTCGTCGACGTGGCCGACCTGGGTGGCGGTGAGGATGCCGGCGTCGCGCAGTGCTCCGACATGGGAGCGGCAGTCGCCGAACGACACCGAGACCAGCGCCGGGCGGGCCTCGATCGCGGCCTCCAGGAGGTCCTGACGCTCGGGCAGCGCCCAGGCCATCAGGCCGATGCCGTAGGGGCGGCCCGACGCCGCCGCGACGCCCGCCTCCCCGCGCAGCCACTCGACCGGCGTGGCGCTCCCGACGCCGATCATCCCCAGGCCGCCGGCCTCCGAGACCGCCGCCGCCAGGGCGCCGCCCGAGATCCCGGCCATCGGCGCCGACACCACCGGCACCGTGAGACCCAGCCGTTCCGTCAGTGCCGTTTTCAGCATCGCGCCCACCATGTTCTCACCGGCGGAGCACGGCCCAGGCCCCCAAGCGGCGCGGCCGCCCTCTTTGAATGAGACCGGGGCCGAGCTCATCCGGATGCCAGGTCAGGCGGCGCCGGCCCGACCGGCGCGCAGCGGCGCGAGCGCGGTGCTCCAGGCGATCACCTGGTCCAGCAGCGTCTCGAGTGAGGCGACGTTGTAGTCGGCCGGCCTGAACACGGTGAAGTTCTCGAACTCGGTCCGAATGGGCACCGCGACCTGCTGGCGTACGCCGGCCATCTGCAGCTCCGCGCAGACCAGCCGCAGGTGCTCGACCGCTCGGGCCCCGCCGACGAAGCCGTAGGAGACGAACCCGACCGCCTTGTCGTTCCACTCCGCGTACAGGTAGTCGAGCGCGTTCTTGAGCACGCCGGAGGTGGAGTGGTTGTACTCGGGAGTGACCATGACGAACCCGTCGAACGAGGCGATCTTGTCCGACCATTCCCTGGTGTGCCGGTGCTCGTACTGGCCGACCGACGGCGGCAGCGGCTCATCCAGGTGCGGCAGGGGGTAGTCGCGGAGGTCGATCAGCTCGAACTCGGCGTCGCCGCGCCGCGCCGCGATGTCATGGACCCAGGTGGCGACCTGCTCGCCGTTCCGGTTGGGGCGAGTGCTGCCGAGGATGATGCCGATCCTGATCATGGGTGAACTCTCCCGTTCTCGTGCCGCCAGCCCTGTCGCGGCTCTGGTGTCTGCCGGCGATCCACCCGGCGGGCACCCGTATGACGAAGTCCGAGGTCAATACGTGACTCCGACCCCGGCCGTGCGGCGGCGGCAGGGACGGCCTGCCGCGGCGCGTAGGTCACGGTCCGCCTCCCCCTTTCGTCATACATGTATGCAGATGGATGACCGCGAATTCCTGACTCGCCAGTTCGAGACCCAGCGCGGTCATCTCCGTACGGTCGCCTACCGGATGCTCTCCTCCCTGAACGACGCGGATGACGCCGTTCAGGAGGCCTGGATACGACTCAACCGGAACCATCGGACAGGGGTGGAGAACCTGAACGGCTGGTTGACGACGGTCGTCGCGCGCGTCTGCATGGACATGCTCCGGCAGCGGAAGGCGCGCCGGGAGTACTCCCTCCACGAGGAGCTGCCGGGGAAGATCGCCCCGCAGGAGGTGGGCATCGATCCGGAGGAGGAGGCCGTCGTCGCCGACTCGGTCGGGCTCGCCCTGTTGGTCGTCCTGGACGCGCTGACCCCGGCCGAACGCGTCGCCTACGTGCTGCACGACATGTTCGACCTGCCGTTCGACGAGATCGGGCCGATCCTCCACCGCAGCGAGATCGCGGCGCGAAAGCTCGCCAGCCGCGCCCGGCGCCGTGTGCATGGTGCCCAGACGCCGGATGCGCGCTCGCTCGATCGCCGGCGGGAGGTCGTCGAGGCCTTCATGGCGGCATCGCGCGAGGGGAACTTCAGACGGTTGCTGAGTCTTCTCGACCCCGAGGTCGTGCTCACCGGCGACGGCGAGGCGATCCGGCTCGGATCGACCGAGGAGGTGACCGGCGCGCAGGGTGTGGCACGGACCTTCGCCACCCGGGCACGGGCGGTGCGGCTCGCGTTGGTCGACGGCTCGCCGGCCATGGTCTGGGCGTCCGGGGACGCACTCAAGGTCGTCTTCCTGTTCACCCTGGCCGCTGGCAGGATCGCGCGGATCGACCTGATCGCCGATCCCGACCACCTCGAGAGGCTGGCGGTGGAGATCCTCGACGGCTGACGGCGCGATCAGGTGCTCGGATCCCCGGCCCCACCCGCTGGATTCAGCTCGACGAGACCCCGGCGAATCCGGCGAGCCCCTGGCGAGACGGCGGCCGAGGTAGCGGTCAGGTGCGGGCTCCGGTCTCGGTGCCGCCGAAGGCGATGCCCTTCGCCTCCCTGCCGAGCGCGGTCACGATGACCACGGCCAGGATCACCGGGATCGTCACCACCAGGAGGGCGAGCCCGTAGTCGCCGCCGGTGTTGGCCGCGATCAGCGCCTGGAGGGGCAGGTTGAGCGAGGCTAGGGCGTTGCCGAGCTGGTAGGTCACGCCCGGGTAGAAGCCCCGGATCTCGTCCGGCGAGAGCTCGGTCAGATGGGCCGGGACCACGCCCCAGGCGCCCTGCACGAAGAACTGGACGAGGAAGGCGCCGACAGCGAGCAGGAAGAGCGTGGGCGCGATCGAGAAGAGCGGGACGAAGGGTAGCGCGCAGAGCGCGGAGATGATGATCATCCGGCGCCGGCCGAAGCGCTGGGAGAGGCCACCCATCAGCGAGCCGCCGAGGATGGCGCCGACGTTATAGATGATCGCGATGACGACCGCCACGTCACCGCTGGCGGCGTGCTGCTCCTTGAGGAAGGTCGGGTACAGATCCTGCGTCCCGTGGCTGAGGAAGTTGAACGCGGTCATCAGCGCGATCAGGTAGAAGAAGCGGAGCAGCGTGGGGCGGCTGAAGAACACCTGCCGGGCGGAGACCCTGTTCACCCGCATCCGCTCCGAGGTCCGCTGCCAGGGCTCGGACTCGCCGACCGACATCCGCAGCAGCAGCACGAGCAGAGCGGGGATGCAGCCGAGGAAGAACATCCCCCGCCAGCCGAAGTGCGGGTAGACGAGGAAGAAGACGACGGCGGCGAGCATGTAGCCGACCGGGTAGCCCTGCTGCAGGATCCCGGAGAAGAGTCCGCGCTTCTCGGCGGGTAGCTTCTCCAGCGCCAGCGAGGCCCCCAGGCCCCACTCCCCGCCCATGCCGATGCCGTAGAGGCAGCGGAGCGCCAGCAGCATGGTCAGGTTGCCGGAGAAGCCGGTGGCGAACTCGATCACCGAATAGAGGAGGACATCGACCATGAGCGGGATCCGCCGGCCGACCTTGTCCGCCCAGATGCCGAACAGGTAGGCGCCGACCGGCCGCATCAGCAGCGTCAGCGTCGTCGCCAGGCTGACCGCCGCCACCGTGCTGTGGAACGACTTGGCGAGGTCGGTGATGACGAAGACGAGCAGAAAGTAGTCGAAGGCGTCCATCGCCCAACCGAGCCAGGCGGCGAGAAAGGCGTTGCGCTGGTCGCGGGTCAGGCCCCTGCCCTGCGCGAGCACGTCGTTGATCAGATCCATCCCTCCCATGGGCGCCATCGTAGTGGCGCGATGGGGCGCGGCACGGCGAGCGGACGCACTATTCCGAGGGGTCGGGGGGAAGCGCCTCGCAGAGGATCAGGCGCCTGCGCAGGCCCTTCCGGCTGAGGGCCAGCGCCTCGGCGTACTCCGCGGAGGCGTACCAGCGGCGTGCCACCTCCATGCTCGGGAACTCGACCACGACCAGCCGGCTCGCTGACGGCCAGTCGCCCTCGAGCGCGTCGGGCAGGGCCCCCCTGACCACGTAGCGGCCGCCGTGGGCGGCGATCGAGCCGGCCGCCAGCGAGCGGTAGCGGGAGCCCAGCTCCCCGTCCAGCATCTCGACCTCGGAGATGATGTAGGCGGCCATCAGCGCTCCCCCCCGGCCTCGGCCAGGACGCGCCGGGCCGGGTCCAGGTCGAAGGGCGCCGGCACGGTCAGGATCAGGTGCTGCATGCCCGCCTCGACGTAGTCGCGCCAGGAGTCGATCATCTCCGGGAAGAGGACCACGGTCCGCTCGATCTCGGCCGGGTCGCGGCCGATCCGCTCGCACCAGCGGTCGAGGACGGCGTTCTTCTGAGCCACCACCTCGGGCGGTCCGCCCACGTTCCACATCTGCGCGTGCTGGGCGACGAGGCGCAGCATGACCCGCTCGCCGAACCCGGCGATCAGCAGCGGGAGCGGTCCCGCGGGTCTCGGGTTGAGCCGGGGCAGCCGCCGCTCGACCCGCTCCAGCGCGCTCTCGAAGTCCCGGACCCGCTCCGGGCCGCCGCCCGCCTCGTAACCGTACTCGGCGTAGTCCCGCTCGCCGTGCCCGCCGGCGCCGACGCCGAGGATGAGCCGGCCGCCGGACAGGTGGTCGACGGTGCGGGCCATGTCGGCGAGCAGGTCGGGGTTGCGATACACGGTCGAGGTCACGAGCGTGCCGAAGCGAACCCGCTCGGTCTCGACGGCGATGGCGGCGAGCAGCGACCAGGCCTCGAAGTGGGCGCCACCCTGATCCCCGCTCAGGGGGGAAGAAGTGGTCCCAGACCCAGAGGCTGTCGAAACCGTCACCGTCGACCGCCCGCCAGGCGGTGCGGAGCTCGGCCATGGTCGCGTGCTGCTGGGGGAGGATCACTCCCACCCGAGGCCTCGTCATGCCGCCCATCCTGGCACGGCGCCGGTGAGGGGCCGGAGGGTCAGGCGGCGCCGGCGCGTCCCTCGGCCCAGTCCAGGCCGAGATGCTCGCGCAACCCACGCAGGCCGAGATCGGTCACGCGGACGACCCGCGGGGCCGGGCTCCGCTCCAGCCAGCGGCGGGCGAACAGCGTTTCGGCGATGGCCGCGCCCAGGGCTCCCGCCAGGTGGTGCCGCTGCTCGCTCCAGTCGACGCAGTAGCGGAGCAGCGGGCGGCGCCCGCCCAGCCGGGACAGGTCGAGCCCGAGGTCCTCGAGCACCCTGCCGGCGTTCGGCCCGAGCCGGTAGTCGACGGCGTTGCCGGGCAAGGAGAGGCGGTCGGCGCCGGAGAGGAAGGAGCCGTCGTGCCCCTCCAGCACGCCGCGATGCAGGAGCGCGTTGAGCACCTCGACGCCAAGCCGGCCGGCGAGGTGGTCGTAGCAGGTGCGGGCGTCGCGCAGCGCCTCGGCGCGCATCGCCTCGCGCAGACCCCTGACACGTCCCGGCGGCGCCAGCCTCGCCGCCCCCTCCAGCAGCTCCATGACCTCGCGTCCGGAGAGCCGGTAGTACCGGTGGCGGCCGTGTCGCTCGACCTCGACCATCCCGCCCTCGCGGAGGCGGCTCAGGTGCTCGCTCGCCGTCGAGGGGGCGACCCGCGCCTCCCGCGCCAGCTGGCTGGCCGGCAGGGCCCGGCCGTCACCCAGCGCGAGGAGCATCCGGCAGCGGCCCTCGTCGGCCAGCAGCTTGCCGACCGCGGCGACGTTGGCGTCGCCCTGGAGCGTGCTCATGAGGCCACCGTAGCATGCGGACGATTCGGGCCAGAACGAAGTGTTAGCCTCCCCCGTGCCACGCGTCGGGGGCGGACTAGTATTGCCGCTGCACCTGCGAGGAGGATCGAGCATGAGCCCAACCGACACCCTTCCGGCAACGGTCGGCGCACGCCTGTATCGCATCGAGGGCGGCCGGCCGCTGATCGGTGAGGTGACGGCGGCGGGCGCCAAGAACGCGATCACGAAGCAGCTGGTCGCCAGCCTGCTGACCGACGAGCCCTGCGTCTTCCGCAACGTCCCCCGGATCGCCGAGATCGACGTCGTCCTGAGCATGCTGACCGAGCTCGGCGCGACGGCCACCTGGCTCTCCGACAATTCGCTGCGGATCGAGACCGACCAGCTTCGCTCGAACCACGTGAACCCCCGCTTCTACGGGGTCAACCGGATCCCGGTGCTGACCATCGGCCCGCTGGTGCATCGCACCGGCCGTGCCGTCGTCCCCGCCGCCGGCGGCTGCCAGATCGGCTCCCGGCCGATCGACTTCCACATCGCCGCCCTGATCGCGATGGGGGCCAAGATCGACAGCACCGACCGCGAGATCGCGGCCCGGGCTGCGGCCCGCCTGCACGGCACCACCGTCGAGCTCCCCTACCCCAGCGTCGGCGCCACCGAGAACACGCTCCTCGCCGCGGTGCTGGCGACCGGCACCACCGTCATCGACAACGCCGCCACCGAACCCGAGATCATCGACACCATCATGCTGCTGCAGAAGATGGGCGCCCTCATCTCCCTCGACCGCGATCGCAGGATCATCGTCGAGGGCGTCGAGCGGCTCCGGGGCGCCGAGCACAACGTCATCCCCGACCGGATCGAGGCGGCCTCCTACGCGCTGGCGGGTATCGCCTCGGGGGGCCGGGTGACGGTCCGCAACGCCCGCCAGGAGCACCTGCTCTCCTTCCTCAGCGTGATCCGCAAGCTGGGCGGCGGATTCCGGGTCGAGCCCGACGGCATCACCTTCTTCCGGCAGGGCGAGGGGCTGCGCCCGATCCACGTCGAGACCGACGTGCACCCCGGCTTCATGACCGACTGGCAGCAGCCGCTGGTGGCGACGCTGACCCAGGCCGACGGCATCTCCGTCGTTCACGAGACGGTCTTCGACGACCGCTTCACGTACACCGCCGACCTGCGGGCAATGGGCGCCAAGATCGACGTCTCCTCCGCCTGTCTCGGCTCCAAGCGCTGCGGCTTCCGCGGCCGCAACCACCTCCACAGCTGCCTGGTCAGCGGCCCCGCCCGCCTGCGCGGCGCCCGCGTGCAGGCTCGGGATCTCCGCGGCGGCATCGCCTCGGTGCTGGCCGCGCTCCTCGCCGAGGGCGTCAGCGAGATCCGCCAGGTGGAGCGGATCGAGCGCGGCTACAGCCGCCTGCCCGAGCAGCTGGCCGGGCTGGGTGCGGCGATCAGGGTCGAGCGCGCGACCGTCTGACCGGGGCGCCGCCCACCCCCCTGGCGCCACCCGTCAGCCGGTGACCACCGCCTCGGCCTCGGCGACCGGCACCAGCAGCCGCTCGCGCAGGCTGGCCCGGTGCCGGGGCTCGAGGCCCAGGGCCGCCGTCAGGCCATCGGCGTCTCCGCACTCTCCTGCGACCTCGTCCAGGAAGCGCTCCATGGTCTTCGCGTGTGCGGTGTGCCCGGGAAGGACCAGGTCCTCCTCGCCGTGCCGCTCGTCGTCGATCTGCCCGCTGGCGAGAACCCAGGACATGAAGATCGCGCTTCGCGCGTAGTCGTCTACGATCTCCTGCCGCCTCACGCCGAGCAGCGACTCGAGGATGGCGCAGGTGACGCCGGTCCGGTCCTTGCCGGCGACGCAGTAGATGATGGCGGGGGCCGGGGTGTCGGTGGCGAGGCGCCGCATGATGCTGCCGATCTGCGCCCGCCGGCGGCTGAAGACGCCGACGTAGAACCGCGCCATGTCATCGTCGGTGTCGATGCTGGTGCCGTCGTCGTCGACCAGGCTCTCCTCCATGCGCACGGTGGCGGTGCGCACGAAGGCGGGGACGCCGCGCCGGCTCCGCTCCTCGGGGCGGCGGAGGTCGATCGTGGTCCCGAAGGTCCGCATCAGCGGGTTGGAGAGCTGGCCGCGGTTCCAGAAGGTGTCGTCGGTTCGGAGGATCATGCCGGGCCGGATGGCATGTCCGTCGTCGGTGCGGAGGCCGCCCAGGTCGCGGGCGTTGCTCGATGTCATATCTCCACCTAGGCACTGGCTGGATTACGGCCGCACCACGGGAGGGTGAAGGGAGCGCTCGGAGAGGAAGCCATGGAGACAGCCCATCCGCGGCCGGCCGGCGAGCTCGTCGCCGGAGAGGTGGGAGGTGGCCGCAGGAGCCGCCCGCCGGCGGGCGGCTCTCGCCGGCCTCAGCGAGAGGCCGTCACCCCGTGCACGATCTGGGCCAGCGCCCGGAACTGATCGAAGGGGAGCTGCGTCACGTCCTCGACCAGCACCTGCACGGCGACGTGGTCGGCTCCGGCGTCGAGATGCTCCTGCAGGCGGGCGCGAATCGCATCGGGCGTCCCCCAGGCGACGACGGCGTCGACCAGCCGGTCGCTCCCGCCCTGTTCGAAGTCCGCCTCCTCGAACCCGAGCCGGCGCCAGTTGTTGACGTAGTTCGGCAGAGTCAGGTACATCGCCAGCCGGCGGCGGGCGATGGCGCGGGCGGCGGACGGGTCGGATTCCAGCACCACCTTCTGCTCCGGCGCGAGCAGCGCGTCCGGGCCCAGGATCTCGCGCGCGCTCCGCGTGTGCTCAGGCGTGGTCAGGTACGGCAGCGTGCCCAGCGAGCGCGAGCCCGCGATCTCGAGCGAACGCGGCCCCAGCGAGGCGATGGCGCGCCCATCCACCGGGACCGGGGGTGTCGCCGCGTCGAGCTCGTCAAGGTACTCGGAGAGCTTCCGCAGCGGCCGGCGGTAGGCCTCGCCCACGACGGGAGCGTGGGAGACGCCGAGGCCGAGCACGAACCTTCCCGGGTGCTCGCCGGCGATGCGGTGGTAGCTCTCCGCCACCAGCGACGCGCCGGCGTCCCAGATGTTGACGATGCTGGTGCCCACGATCAGGCGCTGGCTGGCGGCGATCAGGCTCTCGGCGAGCCGCAGGTCTCCAGGTGGGGAGGCGCCCAGCCACAGCGCCGAGAAGCCGAGCTCCTCCAGCTCCGCCGCCCGCATGGTCGCGTTCGCCCAGGGCGTCCACTGGGTCCAGATTCCGATGGGGCCGATCTCCAAGGCCGCTGCTCCTCGTTCAGTGGTGGCTATGTACGACCACCATCAAACACGGCGTGGACGCCCGACGATTCCACGAGGGCTCGATCCGAGTGCGCTCGCCGTTGCCAGAGCTCGCGTCAGCCGCCGCTCGCGCGCCGGCCCGAGCCCTGCCGTCCCCTGCCGCTCAGCTGGCGGGCGACGGCTCCGGCGATCTCGTCGCGGGAGAGGTCGTAGAGGCCGTAGTACTGCGCGCCCATCCTGTCGGCGAGGTCGGCGCAGGCGTTGAGGGCGTACGTCTGATACATCGGCGCGACGCGGGCGAGGTGCTGCACCGCGGGCAGGTGGCTGAAGTCCCTCGCCGAGTCGATGACCAGCGAATCGATGTGCTCCGACGCGATCAGGGCGGCCACGCGCTGAGCCTCGACCAGAGGCTCCTCCTTGAACATCGAGATGTTGCCCCGGCCGTCCGAGATCAGCACCAGCAGCGGCCGGACCGAGGGGTCGCGCGTGAGCTCGCCCTTGACGATCTTGTAGCCGGCCATGAGCCCGTGGGTGAGCGGCGTGGTCCCCCCCACCGACAGCCGCTCCAGCCGTCGCTGGGCCAGCTGCACGCTCGAGGTCGGCTGCAGCACGACCTCGGCCGAGCGGTTCTTGAAGACAACCACCGCCACCCGGTCGCGCCGGACGTAGGCGTCCTGGAGCAGGGAGAGGATCGCGCCCTTGGTCGCCGCCATGCGCTGCTCGGCGTCCATCGAGGCGGAGGCGTCGACCATGAAGACGATCAGGTTGCCGACCCGGCGCTCGCGCACCTTCTGCTGGAGGTCCTGCCGCTCCAGGCGCAGCCGCTCACCCTCGGTACGGCCCCGCCGGGCCTGGTGCGGCGCGGCGGCGCGGACGGTGGCGTCCACGGCCAGGTCGTTCACCTTGTCCTGGGCCTGGGCGCGGACGTAGCGACCGCGGCGGTCGGCCGACCTTGTCGCCTGGCGCTTGCCCGTCTGGCGGCGGTTCAGCCGCTTGCGGGGGAGCTCGATGCGCTTGAGGTTGAACGTCTCCTCGGCGTCCGGCGACGCCTCCGAACCGCCCGAGCTGCCGCCGGTGCTCTGGTCGGCGCCGGCCGCCTGCTCGCCGCCCTCGGAGCGGGTGGTCTCGCTCTGGACCTCGACCTCCTCCTCGCCCTCGCCGCCGGCGCCCTCGACGGTCTGGGCGTCCGCCGCGTCGCCGGCCTCGGAGGCCTCGCTCTGCTCGGGGTGCGCGTCCGCCGACGGCTCCGGCTGATCCCGGTCGATCGGGGCCTTGGCCCGATGGGCGAGCGCCAGCTCGGCGGCGTCGAGGATGTCCTCGCGGGTCGGCTGCGAGTGAAGGCGCAGCGCCGCCAGCGCCCGGGAGGTGCCCTGGGTGACGACGTCGCCGCGGTGGCCCTGCACGCCCGACCGCAGGCAGATCGTGGAGATGAAGCGGAGATGGCGGCGCTCGAAGCCGACGGCGGGGACCGCCACCATCGCCTCGCGGATGCGGCGCGAGAGGTCGGCGTCCTCCGCCTCGTACTGGGCGGTGAAGTCGGCATCTCCCAGCTGGTAGAGCGATTCGCGGATGGCGATCTCGATGCGGAGGTCGGGGTCGCGGATGCCCTCGACGTCGACGCAGAGGCCGAAGCGGTCGAGCAGCTGCGGGCGCAGCTCACCCTCCTCGGGGTTCATCGTCCCGACCAGGATGAAGCGCGACGGGTGCGCCACCGACACCCCCTCACGCTCGAC
>DATAXV010000187.1:0-16678 GCA_036272915.1 Candidatus Dormiibacterota bacterium | reverse complement strand
CTACTACACGCTGAAGGACGCGATCGCCAACCCCAAGCCGATCCAGAAGCCCCACCCGCCGATCTGGATCGGGGCCGGCGGCGATCAGATGATCCGCCTCGTCGCCCGCTACGCCGACGTCTGGAACCCCTCCGGCGCGGCTCGGGAGCACACCGCCGAGTACTCGGAGAAGCTGGAGAAGGCCTGCGCCGCCATCGGCCGCGACCCGGCGACCATCCGCCGGGCGACCCTGCTGCGCTGGAACGGCGACGCCGCCCAGCTCCTCGACGACGCCGGCAAGGCGATCGAGGAGGGCTTCACCGAGCACATGATCTACCTGCCCGAGGAGCAGGGCGGAAGCGCCGCCCACGCCGTCGCCGAGAAGCTGGCCGACCTGCGCGCCCTGCGCAGCTGATCAGGCCAGGGGGACCGCCAGGCGGCTCCCCTCCAGCGCCTCGGCCAGCCAGCTGAGACTCTGCACGGCGGCGGCGATCCGCTCCGGGTCGCCGCCGCCGAGGGCCTCGGCGAGGATGGCGCAGCGCGCCGCCCGAACCCGCCTGACCGCCGTCCGGCCGCGCGCGGAGATCGAGATCAGCGCCGCCCGGCCGTCGCTGGGGTCGTTCTCCCTCCGGATCAGACCGGCCGCCTCCAGGTCCTTGATGCGAGGGGTGATGGCGGGTGTCACCACCTGCTGGCACTGGGCGATCTGGGAGACGCGGCGCGGACCCGCCGCCTCCAGATGCTCGAGCAGCAGGATCGAGGCGGGTGGCAGGTTGAAGCCGGAGCGCTCGGCGATCATCGTCTCGGCGGCGCGGCCGGTCAGGCTCCGGACCACCGCCGCCGAGGCGCGCTCCAGGGCCGCCATCTCGCCGGCCGGTCCCGCCGGCCGCGGTCGTGCCCCCTCCCCGATCCGACGCCGCACCACCACCCAAGGATACCGTCCGGGTGATCCATATAGGTAGCTAACCTTAACTAAGCATATGGTAGGCTCGAGGTCATGAGCGACTATGGCCACGAGCTCGAGTTCGGGGTCTTCCTGACGCCCTCGAGCGCGGATCCCGAGAGCGTCCTCGAGCTGGCGGAGCTGGCCGACCGGTCCGGCCTGGACCTGATCACCTTCCAGGACCACCCCTACCAGCCGCGCCTCCTGGACGCCTGGACGCTGATCTCCTACGCGGCGGCGCGCACCGGCCGCGCCCGCCTGGCGCCGAACGTGCTGAACCTGCCCCTGCGACCGCCGGCTGTGGTCGCCCGGGCGGTGGCCAGCCTGGACCGCCTGAGCGGGGGGCGGGTGGAGCTGGGCATCGGCGCCGGGGCGTTCTGGGACGGCGTCGCCGCCATGGGCGGTCTCCGCCGCGCCCCCGGGGAGAGCGTCGAGGCGCTGGAGGAGGCGATCGACGTCATCCGCGCTCTGTGGGACACCGGTCAGCGCGGCGGCGCCCGCGTGCGCGGCCGCCACTACACCGTGGATGATGCTCTTCGAGGTCCGGCGCCCGCCCACCCGGTCCAGATCTGGATCGGCGCGTACCGTCCGCGGATGCTCCGGCTGACGGGCCGCAAGGGCGATGGCTGGCTGCCCAGCATGCCCTACCTGAAGCCCGGCGACCTGGCCAGGGGCAACGCGGTCATCGATGAGGCGGCGAGGGAGGCCGGGCGCGATCCGTCGGCCGTCCGCCGGCTGCTCAACGTGTCGGGCACCTTCCGTGACATCCCCGCCGGACCGCTCGACGGGCCTCCCGAGCAGTGGGTCGAGGAGCTCGCCCGCATGGCCCTCGAGGACGGCATCGCCACCTTCATCCTCGCCTCGGACGACGCCGAGGCGATCAGGACCTTCACCGCCGAGGTCGCGCCCGGCGTCCGCGAGCGCATCGCCGCCGCGCGGGCGGGCGGCGGTGGCATCGCCGAGCCGGAGCCGGTCGGGATCACGGAGGAGGACGGTGCCCGCGGCTCCGAGGACGACCGCCTCGGCATCACGCCGACCCCGGACGACGGCACCCGGCACAGCTCGCGACCGCCCTGGGACGAGTCGACCCGGCCCCACCGGCCGCGATCTGATGCAGAGGCGACCTACACGGCTCGGGGCCGCCTGGCCGGAGAGGAGCTGATCCGGGTCCACGACCTGCTCCGCAGCGAGCTGACCGAGCTTCGCGGGATCCTGGTCCAGGTGCGCGAGGGTGCGGTCAGCGCGGCCGAGGCGCGGTCGGCCCTGAACGAGATGGCGCTCCGCCAGAACGACTGGACACTGGGCGCCTTCTGCTCCCGCTACTGCACGCTGGTGGCGCAGCACCACTCGCTCGAGGATGAGGCGGTGTTCCCGTACCTCGCTCGGGCCGAGCGCGGCCTCGCGCCCGTCGTGCGCCGGCTGTCGGACGAGCACCTGGTCATCCATGACGCCATCCAGGACGTGGACCGGGCACTGGTGCGGCACCTGCAGCATCCCGAGGACTTCGAGCCGATCCAGGAGGCGATCGACTTCCTCACCGACGCGCTGCTCTCCCACCTCTCCTACGAGGAGGGGGAGCTGGTCGAGCCTCTCGCCCGGGTCGGCTTCTACGCCGGCCAGCTCTGAGCCGCCCCCCCCGGACTGGCTCGTCAGTCGCCCCGCAGGTGGGGCGCCAGCAGCGAGAGGTCGGCCGGACCCAGCCTCTCGGCGACGCTGTTCATCTGATGCCAGTAGGGGTAGAGCAGAGGCGGCCGGCTGACGCGGTCGATGCGCTCCATCTCGTCGTCGGTCAGCTGCAGCTCGACGGCCTTCAGGTTCGCCTCGAGCTGGGCATCGGTGCGCGCCCCGATCACCAATGAGGTGACCGCCGGCTTGCGCAGCAGGTAGGCGAGCGTGACCTGTGCCGCCTCGACGCCGTGCGCCTCCCCGACCTGGATGAGCTCCTCGATGATGTCGTAGGTCTGCTCCTCGTCCCGGACCGGGGGCTCGCTCCACCCGGTGAGATGGCGCGAGCCCGCCGGCGCCTCGACGCCACGCCGGTACTTGCCGGAGAGCAGGCCGCCGGCGAGCGGGCTCCAGATGAGGATGCCAAGGCCCTGATCGAGGCTGATGGGAACCAGCTCGTACTCGGCCTCCCTGGCCTGGGGCGAGTAGTAGATCTGCTGGCTGACGAAGCGCTGGTAGCCCTGGCGCTCGGACACGCCAAGAGCCTTCATCAGGTGCCAGCCGGAGTAGTTGGAGGCGCCGATGTAGCGCACCTTGCCGGAGCGCACCAGCGTGTCCAGCGCCTCCATCGTCTCCTCCAGAGGCGTCGTGCCGTCCCACTCGTGGACCTGGTACAGGTCCACGTAGTCGGTTCCCAGGCGCCGCAGGCTCGCCTCCAGCTGGTCGACGATGTGCTTGCGGGAGAGGCCTCCGTCGTTGGGGCCCGGGCCGGTGCGCATGCGCACCTTGGTGGCGAGGAGGAACCGGTCACGCCGGCCGGTCACGGCCCTGCCAGCATCTCCTCGGAGACGCCCTGGTTGTAGACGTTGGCGGTGTCGAAGAGGTTGACGCCGGCGTCGAGACACATGTCGACCTGCCGACGGGCGCCGTCCACGTCGGTCGTCCCGACCTGGCTGGAGCCACCGAAGGTCATCGTGCCGAGCGTGAGGGCCGACACCCTGAGACCGGAACGTCCGAGCTGGCGGTATTCCATGCGCCGGAGTGTACGGACGGCTCGGTCCGGCGGTTCCTCAGGCCTGGTGCCCGGCAGACCCTGAGATCAGCGGCCGGGGTCGCGCAGGGCGGGCCGGAACGCCGTATACGCCCTGGCCGATGACCTATCCCCACGCCGATCCGCGGCGCTACGAGGGGTTGCTGGCTCATACCGAGCGTCACCTGGGCCCGGTGATACGTGGTTGGGGGCCGATGGTCGACGGACGCAACGGGGGATTCTCCATCGGTCTCCATGCGCGCCCTGAATCCCAGATGGTCTCGCTGGCGACGACCGGCGTCCGTCTCCAGAAGATCGCCGGCCCCGAGGAGTTCGTGATCTCGGTCCTGCCGGCGCCGGAGGAGGGGGAGGCCTGTCTGCTGCACGTCATCGCCGATCGGGCAGTGCAGAGCGGGAAGGGGTTTCGAGCACGGCGGCGGGTACGTCAACGATGGGCCGTTGATCCCCGACACCGAAATCGAGCTCCTCCTGGCCTCCTCGAATCCCTACGCGGGTGAGGACTTCGACCTGTACTACGACGATCAGGGCGAGCTGGCGCTGCGGTTCATCACCATCGTCCCCGCCACCCGCGCCGAGTTCGAGCTGGTTCGCGAGCGTGGGGACGACGAGACGCCCCCGGGCCTGTGGAGGTCGCGCGGCACCGATCTGCTCGACCCTCACCGCGCTCAGCCGTCTGACCGAACGCAACCGGCGGGACGGTCACAGCGTCCGAGGAGGAGCGGCCGCCCGTGGACGGGCGACCGCTCCCCGGCGTCACGCGGCGCCGACGGCCTCCTGGCCGCCGTAGGCGGCGGCGAATCCCTGGCGCCAGCTCGGGTAGCGGAGCGTCCATCCCAGCTCACGCTTGGCCCTGGCGTTGGACGCCCCTCTGGATTCGGTGGCCATCACGACCGGCGCCTCGCCGGCGAAGAGCCGTGCGATCGGTCGGGGGAAGTGCTGGGGTGGCCTGGCGCCGATGATCCTGGCCAGCTCCGGCAGCCACACGCCGGTGGCAGCGGGCTCGTCGTCGACGATGTTGTAGACGGCCGGACCCTCGTGCTCGAGGGCGAGCACGGTGGCGGCGGCCGCGTCCTCGAGGTGGATCTGCGACCAGACGCCCGCGCCGTCCCCGACGATCGGGAACTTGCGGGCACGCACGGCCTCGAGGAGGCCGTCGGGATCGCCGTAGAAGTTGCCGTAGCGGAGTGCGATCCCGCCGGCCGCGGTGACCGCGCGATCCAGATGGGCCATCGCCGCCAGGGTCTCACGCATCGCCGCCACCGGCGCCGGGTCCAAAGGATCGTCCTCGGCCTTGACCGGTCCGCCGACGCGCGCGTAGCGATGGTTGGCGTAGCTCTGGAACACCAGGCGTCCAACCCCGGCCTCGCTCGCCGCGGCGATGAGGTTGTCGGTCCCCTCGGTCCGCAGCCGGTTGGTCTGGGCGAAGCTGCGGTCGAAGTGCTTGAAGTCGCTCAGGTCGGACAGGGCCGTCGCCTGGTGGACGATGGCGTCGGGGTGGATGTCGGCGACCGCCCTGCGGACCGCCTCGGCGTCCAGCGCATCGAGCGCGATCGGTTCGGCGCCGAGCGCCCGCAGGCGCTCGCCGCCGGCGGATGAACGGGAGCTGCCGACCACCTGGTGTCCCCGTTCACGGAGCTGAGGGACGAGCCGGGTGCCGATTGCGCCGCCGGCTCCCACGACCATGACTCGCATGACTGCCTCCTTTCCTGCCGTCTCGTGGCCTTCTCAGTGTCCGTCCCGTGGACGAGACAGGGGCCCCGAGCGTGACAGGGATCAGGCAGGAAGGCGGATCCCCTGGCGTCTGGCGTACGCGAGCTTGGTCGGGCCGCCGACGTCGAGGGCGAGCCGCAGCCGTCCCTCGCCGTCGAGCATGCAGGTGACCAGGTAGGCGGGTTCGCCGCCGGCGTGAAAGAGGAGGCCGGGCTCCCCGTTGACCTCGACGTCGGAGACCGCGTATATCCGCAGGGCCGAGACCCGGGCCAGGAAGCGGAGGATCCTCTCCGGGCCGACCAGGGGCCTGGTCGGACTCGGGAGCTCGCCACCCGTGTCGTGGACGAGGACCGCATCCTCGCGGAGCACGCCGACCAGCCCGCCGGTGTCGCCGCTGTCGAAGGCGATCCGGAGCGCGTCGAGCAGCCGTCGGTGCATCGCCGGGGACGGGCTGGGCTGGCGGGCGGGATCGGCGGCGACGTGGCGGCGGGCCCGGGAGAGCAGCTGGCGCGAGGCAGATTCGCTGACGCCGATGACCGCAGCCACCTCCCCGTGGGTCAGGCCGATCGCCTCATGCAGGACCAGCGCCGCGCGCTCGGCGGGTGACAGCCTCTGCAGCATGGCCAGCGCGCCCATCGAGAGCAGGTCCCGGCGCTCCACCGCCTCCAGCGGATCCTCGGCCGCCGACTCGCCGGTGAGCACCGGCTCCGGCAGCCAGACGCCGGCCCCCCGCTCGTGCCGCTCCCGGGCCGAGCGAAGCTGGTCGAGGCAGATCCGGGTGACGACCTGGACCAGCCAGGAGCGGGGATCGCGGACCTCCTCGGCCGCCCGCGCGTAGCGTAGCCAGCTCTCCTGGACCACGTCCTCGGCGTCGGCGGGACGCCCGAGCAGCCGGTAGGCGACGGAGAACAGCAGCGGGCGAAGCGCGGTGAAGACGGCTTCGGGGGTGTCGGCGTCCGCGTCGGGCGCGCTCGGGCGCTCCATCGTCCGGTCACGATACCAACGGGCAGGCGCGGCCCGGCTCGCCGAACGGGGCCCGTGGCCTCCCATTACACTTCGGACAGGATGAGGAGGGGACGAGGTGGCCACGACCGCGCCTGACGGCGAGGCGCAGGCGCCGACCGGGCCCCGGGACATCCTCCTCGCCCGGCACGGGGAGACCGACCACAACGTCGAGCGCCGGTTCCAGGGCCGCAAGCAGGTGCCGCTCAACGACAACGGGCGCCGGCAGGCGGCTGAGCTGGCGGTTCGCGTCGAGGCGCACGGTCCGCGCGTCATCTGGACCAGCCCGCTGATCCGGGCCAGCGAGACCGCCCGCATCGTCGGCGAGCGCCTCGGCCTGGTTCCGATCGAGGACGAGCGCCTGGCCGAGGTCGACGTCGGTGACTGGACCGACCTTCGAACGCCGGACATCGAGGCCAGGGACGGCGGCCTTCTCGCCACCTGGAGGGCGGACGAGGAGCGATTCACCTTCCCCGGCGGGGAGGCGGTGGCCAATGCCCGCCAACGAGGGCTGGAGGCGCTGGGCGACATCGCCGCCGCCGGCGGACCGGCCCTCGTCGTCAGCCACGGCATGCTCATGCGCCTGGTCATGGAGGCCATGGCCGGCGGCGTTCCCGGCGAGCGCATGCGGATCGGAAACGGGCTGCTCTACGCGGTCGACGGCACCCCGGTGAGCTGAGCCGAGAGCTCCAGCGGTAACCGGGCGGTCGCGTACACGTTCTGAAGGTGGGATGAGGGAGGCCGTCATGGGAGAGGTCGGTCCGGGGCCGCGGATCCATGCCCTCCTCGACCAGATCGGCCTGCGCTACACCGCCGAGGAGGGGGACGGCGGACCTCGCGCCCTGTTCCGCTTCGCCCTCGAGGGCGGCGCCGAGCCAGTCTCGTTCGTGGCCCGGCTGCGCGAGCCGACGGTCCGCGTCAGCGCCGACCGCGTGATCGCCGCCCCCTCCTCCAACGAGACCCTGCAGCGCCTCAACGACCTCAACCTGAGCTGGTCGCTGGGCGGCGTCTGGCACGATCCCTGGAGCGGCTACATCGGGCTGGCGACCACCGCCTACGTCGGCCTGGAGACGCATGCCGGCCACGCCGTGCGCAAGGCGATCACGGCCGCGCGCGACGCGGCCCAGTGGCTGCGCACGGAGTGGCCCCGAGGCGGCGACGCCGAGGGGTTCATGGAGGCGCAGCTCCGTCGCGTCCCGGCCCCCGAAGTGGAGGGTGTCGTCGACTCTCTGCGCTGGGCGCTGGACCAGTCCGGCGTCGAGGTCGAGGCGAGCTCGGAGGGCCGGCCGCTCGTTGTCGAGATCGGCTCCGGGACCAGGGTGGAGGTGGCGTGGGAGCGTGAGCGCCTGGTCGTGGTCCGCGCCACGCCCGACGTCACCTGCGCCGTGGAGGCGGAGACGCGGACGCTCTCCGCCCTGCAGGAGCTGAACCGGAGCGCGTTCGCCGGGGCGGTCGCCCTCACCGGCGACAGCGGCCGCGTCCACTGGCAGCTGGGCATGCCCCTGATGTGGACCGGCATCGACGTCCCTCTCGCCCAGTGGACGGTCCACGTCGCCAACCGCGAGGCGAACCGCATCGCTCGGGCGCTGTGGACGCCCGGCTGATCAGGCCCGGGCCTTCGACAGCCGCTTGATGCGGCCCCCGATCGCCTCCGCGGTCACGATCGCGAGGATGCCCACCAGCAGGTGCAGGACCTGGATGATCCAGTGGCCGGACCCCTGGTCCCAGCTCTGCTGGTTGAGACCGACGACGGGTAGGAGGATCGCCACGATCACACCGACGACCAGGAGACCGGGCTTGCCGCGGATGCCGGCCAGGAGGGCCAGGATCACGAGCAGGAGGGTGAGGATGATGCCGAGGAGGATGTGCAGGGGCACCAGGCCCGTGACGTGGCCGGTCCAGAAGAGGATCCCGAGCACGATGTTCACGAGCCAGAAGAGGCGGAAGAGCATCTGGCAGACGGTGATGATGGCTCGCATTCGTTGACTCCGACTGCAGCGTAGACGAATCACCGGGCCCGAGGCGGGCCTGAAGCCGTGAGCTTCGGGGCCGGCCCTGACGCCGAGGCTGCGGTCCTTCCGGGCCGTGGCATACTGGGGCGCTGACGGCGGCCCGTTCGTCTAGCCTGGTCTAGGACGCCGGCCTTTCAAGCCGGAAATCGCGGGTTCGAAGCCCGCACGGGCCACCACCCAACCTCACACCGGGTCCCGATCGGTGGGCACGTACCTCCGCTCCCCGCTCCTCGCGTTGTACCAGGTCTCCGTCACCTTGCCGGTGGCCGGGTCGATGAAGTCCTCGTTGGTCTTCTCGAAGCCGGCCAGGTCGCCCGCCCGCAGCTTGCGCTGATAGCGCGCCCGCTCGAAGACCATCCCGGCGCTGACGACCAACCCGATGAAGGCGAGCTCGATCCCGATGGTCGTCGCGTGCAGCAGGATCAGCACCACCCCGCCGGCGAGGATGACCAGGCCGGCGATGAGGACGATGATCCGGAACATGCTCTAGGCTCCTTCGCCTTCCACGATCACCGCGGTGCCGTAGGCGACGATCTCGGTCATGGTCGAGCCGATCTCGGACGAGTCGAACTGCATCCGGACGACGGCGTTGGCCCCCATCTGCGTGGCGTTCTTGACCATGCGGTCGACGGCGTGGCGCCGCGATTCCTCGAGCAGCTGCGTGTACTCGACGATCTCCCCGCCGACCAGGGAGCGCAGACCGGCGAGGATGTTGCCGCCCAGGCCGCGGCTTCGGACGACGACGCCGAAGACCTGGCCCTTGGCCTCGCGGATGGTGTGGTTCGGCACGACCTCGGTGGTGACGACGATCATCTTCGGCTCCTTTCACACGACTCCGGCCGCGGCCGCGACATCACGCCCTGCGGGCTCGGTGCCGGTGGTCGTGGCGATGCCGGTTCCGACATCGATGTGATCATGCATCACGCCAGGCCCTCCGGACAGCGTCGGCGGCCCCTCTGTCCCAGGGCGGGTCCTCTGGGAGGCGGTGCGACAATGAGCGGAGGGACTCCGGCCGGATCCTCGGGTCCAGCCGGCCGTCGCGCCGGTATCCACCGCTGGTCCAGCTCTGCAATGGAGGGACGTCCATGACCGTCAGCGTCACCTGGTACGGGCACGCGTGCTTCCGGCTGGAGGCGGACGGCGTGTCCGTCGTCACCGACCCCTACACGCCGGAGACCTCAGGCTTCCGGCCGGTGAGCCAGCCCGCCGACATCGTCGTCCGGAGCTCGCCGGTCGACGCCTTCCACTGCAACGCGGCGATGATCCCCGGCTCGCCCGAGCTGGTCGAGGCCATCGACCTGGCCGGGAAGGGACCCCGGACCTTCCGCGGCGTCGAGTTCGAGACCTTCCCCACCCAGGAGAGCCTCATCCACAAGAGCGCGCCGCTGGACAACGCCATGTACCGCTTCACGCTCGGCGGTGTCCGGATCCTCCACCTGGGCGACCTCGGCAACGCCTTCGAGCAGACCCACCTGGACGCCCTTCGGGATCAGGTCGACGTGATGCTGACGCTGGTCGGCGGACCGCCCACGATCGAGCTCGAGGACCTCGACCGGGCGCTGGCCGAGATCCGGCCCCATGTCGTCATCCCCATGCACTTCAAGGTCCCGCAGCTGAAGCTCAGGGCCCTCCCCGTGGACGTGTTCCTGGGGCGGCACGAGGGCGAGACCGTGCGCCGGGTGGGTTCGCCGACGGTCGACGTCGATCCGGCGGCGCTGCCACCGGCGACCGAGACCTGGGTGCTCGAACCGGCCTGCTGACCGGGCCCCGATCCGCCGCCGGCGACGGCGGATCGGGACGCGACGGTCAGGAGGCGGCGGCCTCCGGCATGGTCTGCACGCCCGCCTCGCTCAGCTCCTTCTCATCGAGCTCGGGCGGCCTCATCGTCGAGATCGCGTCACGGTCGTGCACGGTCAGGGCGATGACGGCCCCGACGGAGGTCAGAGCCGCGGCGAGGGCGAAGGCCCACTGGTAGGAGGGCAGGTTCGCGACCAAGGCCCCACCGGCCAGCAGCCGTGTCGGCCCGACCAGCGCGATGATCGAGCTGAGCACGCCCACCCCGAGGGCCGCACCCATCTGGCGCTGGGTGTTGTAGAGGGCGGAGATCCGGCTGGTGGTGGTCGTCTGCGAGGCGACGGCGAAGGCAAGCGTCTGCGCGGTCTGGAAGACGAAGGAGTTGGAGAACCCGGCGAAGAAGAGGATTCCTCTCAGCAGCCAGAAGCCATCGCCGCCGCTGAACACCGCGAGCACGGCCATGAAGAACGCGACCCCGATCTGCCCGCCGATGAGGAGCCTCCTCGGACCGACGCGCGGATAGACGCGGGACACGACCTGGCTGCCGACCATCACGCCGATGGCCTCGGGGAACACGATCGAACCCGAGACGAGGGCGGAGAGATGGTGGCCGTCCTGGATCAGCAGCGGGATCACGAAGAGCATGCCCATGAACGCCGCCGACTGGAACATGATCACCGAGCTGGCGGATCTATAGAGGCGCTCGGACAGAAGGTGCAGGTGGAGCATCGGGTGCCTGACCCGCAGCTCGGTCACGATCAGGGCGACGACGCCGATCAGACCGATGGCGAGCGTGGACAGAACCAGGGGCGACGTCCAGCCCAGCATCGGCGCCTCAGACAGCGCGAACATCATCAGCGCGAACCCGAACGCGGAGAAGACGAAGCCCGGGATATCGATACGGCCGGCGCTCTGCTCGCGGTCATCACGGAGGAAGAGGAGCCCGAAGAGAAGGGCGAGCACACCGATCGGGACGTTGACGTAGAACACCCATCGCCAGGACAGGCTGTCGACCAGCAGGCCACCGAGGACGGGACCCGATGCAGGCGCCAGGATCGTCGGGATGGTGAGGATGCGCGAGGCCCGGATCCGCTCATAGGGCTTGAAGACTCGGAACAGCATCGCCGTACCGATCGGGGTCATCATGCCGCCGCCGATTCCCTGCAACACGCGGTAGGCGGTCAGCTCGCCGAGTGACTGCGCGGTGCCGCAGAGGGCGGATGCACCGGTGAAGATCGCAAGGGAGAGGAGGAAGACCGTCTTGGTCCCCCATCGATCGCCGAGCCAGCCGGAGACCGGGATGAAGATCGCCACGCTTACGAGGTAGCCGACGACGACGGCTTCGATGTCGACGGCGGCGACGTGGAACTGACGTCCGAGGGTGGGCAGCGCCACGTTGACGATGGTCGAGTCCATCAGATTCATGAAGAGCGAGGACACGAAAACGATGCTGACGATGACCTTGGGACTTAAGCGGGGCGCGGCTGGCAGAGCTTCATCACCTCCATGGGAAACCGGGCGGACGGGAGGCGAAGCAAAATACCCCCGGTAGCTCTAACGGACCCAGAGGACGCCATGTTCCAACTCGATTGCGCTCCGGCCGGCTCGGCACGGCCGCGTTTGAAGGGGGGGTGTGCACCGGTGGACCGCGGCGCTCTCGGGCCGGGGACCTCATAGGCCCTGCTACCATCAGGAGCCTCGCGACGCGCGGGTGTAGCACAATGGCAGTGCGGCAGCCTTCCAAGCTGTTTACACGGGTTCGATTCCCGTCACCCGCTCCACCACCCCAGGCGTCGCACGCATCATCGGCAGAGTCGCCCGGCCCAGGGAACTCAACCGGTCAACTGCCGGACAACCATGGTTGACTTGCCGGTGATGACGACTGCCAGGTTGATCTCGATCCCCCTTGCGATCCTCACTGAGCGGTGCCATCACCGGCGCGCGTATTAACCCAAATAGCTCCGCCGTCTACATGTTGTACGCGCCGGGCAGACCACCCTGCATGGCACCTCACGGGGCGACACCTGCCATTCGTTCGAACAGGCGAGCCCTCCGGCGCGGCACGAGCTAGCCAGCTTTTCCTAATGGGTGTGGCCGGCTGTTCACGCGGTGGATCTTCTCGCCACAGCTGCGAGGGACCTGAGGCGGCGCACAGCTGACCGACGGTCACCCCAAGCATCTTCAGCCACCTCCCAGAGGGTGTCGAGACGCCGATAGAGCTGCGCCCTAGCCGGCAGACCGTCGTCACTCCGCCCGGAGTAGAACGTCAGCAGAAGACGAAGGAAGCGGTCTCCGAAGTCATTTGCGATTTTGGCGAAGTCGAGTGCGGGGTCGTCTACCGTGGCCTCCCCGAAGTCGATCACGCCGACCAAATCTCCTACGCTGTTCACGTACAAGTGCTGCGCTCGGATATCTCTGTGAACGACCGCCTGGTGCAGGTCTTGTCGCTCAAGAGCGCCGATCTCGCGATCAAGCCACTGCAGAACGCTTTCGGTCAGGTAAGGCCTTGCGAGGTCGAGATTGCGACGGGCTTCCACTGCGACGGGTGCGCTCACAACGCCGTAGGAACACGCCTCTAAAACCGGGAACGCGTGAAGGTCCGTTAAGAAGCTCGCGAGCTGTCGCGCCAGGCGATCTCGCCGTGTGCCTCTGAGAGGCACCGTGACAGGTTCGCCAGCGACCATCCTCTCTACGATTGCCACCGGAAGCCCGTCATCCGCGGGAATCGCGTCAGCATCCTTCGGAACCGGCAGTCCTCGGCTTGCCAACGCTCGCAGTAACGGAACCTCATGGCCCCGCCCGCCGTGCCACCTCCAGGGCTCTGGGTAGCCATTGGACACTCGAACGACCCATGGGCCCGACGGATCTTCGACGCGATACGCCCACGTTGAGATCCCTTCCCCCAGCCGCGATGCACTCCCAACGTCAGCATTAGGCAGTCGCCCGACGACGGCGCTGCGAAGACTCGAGGGTAGTGGCGGGGCCGGGTCCGGTGTCATCGCGCCAGGTTAGCAACGCCGCTCACCCCAGGCGGGTGACAGCCCCGCCCGACGCGGATCTGGACGCCGGAGGCGGGAGCTCGTCCATGTGCCCTTCGTGTGCCATTCACGACCGCACGAACCCTCACACAGCACGCTGAGATAGCAGGCAGACCACGGCGGCTCAACCTGCGCATCCGATCCACAAACGCCGACCGCACCGCCTGCAACAACTCGTAAACCGCTATGAATAAGCGCATAAGAAGTACCCGACAGCTCTGTTGCGCGAAAGGTCATGCCTCTCGCTACCACATCACAGTGCCATCGACAACAGTCTTGATGCCGCGACTGTTGAATACGTCGACAATCCTTTCCGCGGTTCGCGGATAACACCAGAAAGTCAGCTCGTTCCCGTCGGATGCTCGGATTCGGATCCCTCGGCTCCCGGGGGCAATTCCTCGGACCAATTCAGGCCGAGTGAGTCGGTCCCAAGGGATGAACATGGTTGGGAACCAACTCGAGAACACCGCCCTCAATACACGCCAGCGCAACCGTACAGTCATCCCTTCCGACACGACCAACATCTCCGCGAGGGGCCCAGAGGCGATGGCATTGTCCGAGCGCAAGCCTCCAACGAATCGTCCGTGACGGGAAACCGGAGCCATCCCCTCTAAACTCGAATCGCCCCCGTGAACTTGGAAAGCGGTCCCCTCCGAACACCTCCACCTTCCAGGCACGCTAGTCTTCCCGGCTTTCCCTGAATGCTCGCGCCCACTCCAACTTCTCCTCCAAGATATGGACATACTGTCCTTCAGGGTCAGCCTTGCGCGTCACGTCCAGCACCTTCTCATAAAGGCTGAGGCATTCATCTACGCGCCCGATCATGATGAGAGACATCGCATAGTTAGCCATGGCCTGCCTTGTCCAGCTATGTTCTCGACCGTATTCACTTTGAAAAGTGACCCGCGCATAATCGAAGGCCTCAGCGCTTTCCCCCATTCGCCTTTCTCGCCGAGCCTCATGGCGGCATGGAAAGCGCCACCTGCAGATCTCCTACGAGCCCACGCGGCGAGTCTCTTCACCCTGGAGTATCCACCTCCCGCGCGCAGCTCGGCGAGGAACGGTCCAATGTCTGAAGACCAACCCACCACTTAATGACCTCCTGGCCAGACACCTGCGGGCCGAACAGGTCGCCCTCAATCCGCAGCCTGATACCGGGAAGCCCGCCGAGCATCGGCTGCATCGTATCGCCTACCCGCCGTCTGCCCCCAGGCGGATTCGCCGACCGGCCCGGTCGGTGTCACAACGGGGTCACGGACTCACCACTCTGACCCATCCCACTGCAACACGAGATGGATTAATCGAGCAGTTCGTCGAATTCATCTCAGCTTTCCGCATCACCGGCCAGACAGTCGTGGACACCGGTCAACTAGGCTCCGGACCGAACGGCACCACGGCTGACGTTGGAGTACTCACGAACTCTGAAGCCTATTCTTGATCTTGACGTGACCATCGGCTTCTGGACAGCTCTGGCGGTCGACGCCGCCGGGGCTTGCGCAGTAATCGTCACGGCAACTTGGATCATCCGAGACCGGGAGCCAAGTTGGTCAGTACCTTCCTGGGGCGTCCGCACCGACCAACGCTGGATCTTGCCCATTGCCCTTGGCACCGATGCTGCGTTCGGTGTTCTGGGGGCCCTCCTCGATGCCGACCGAGCGCTTTGGGTCGCCTTCAGCGCGGTCATGCTCCTCCAGGGAGTGCTGGTCACGATCACCCTTTACCTGGCTCGCCGGCACGTCCAGCGGCGCGCGCACAGCTCGCCAACTAAGAATCTTCACGTAAATTAACTTGGCAACTAGGAGGTGTGTGATAGCGTCCGCACATCGACACTGATCTCTGACGATGTCCTCCCAGACCTATCAACGTCTGACGTTTCCCCCCCGCCGACGCGGTCGTCACGCCGCCTTTATCAACAGCGTCCTAACTGGTGAGATCAGCTCCCCTTGCCATGGGTCGCCTCTCAACTCGACTGATCACGTCCGCAAGCATGGGGGATGCACTCGTCAGCGAATGAGTCACGACATGATCGTTGCCGTAGCGCTTGGAAACATCCTCAAGACGACCCGAAAGCGTCATACTCGCGCCGGTTGGCCCCGTGGTCAGATCGCAGTACCAGAGCATATCGCGAACGTCAGTGTTCTCATCCGGGAAGTCGCTCAACGGTTCGCTTAATCCCCGCACACCGGCCTCCACGATTGCACCGGAGTGATTGGCAACGAGGCCAGCGATACGATCACGCCCGAGACTCCTGAGGAAGACACCACCATCAAGGGGGTGGAATCCTGTACGTCGAGCTTGTGGAGCGTACCCGACGTCGTGCAGGTAGGCGCTCGCAACAAGAAGTCTACGGTCGGCTCGGTCGAGATCCTCCCCGAGCGCCCGTGCCAAGCCACCTGCCCAGTCCTCAACGTCGCCTAGCGTCCCCACGATCAACGGCGAAGGCTAACAGACGCATGCTTTAGTCCAGTACGGTCAGCGGATGTCCGGAGAATCGGAGGCTGCGCCAACCTCCCGACGAAGACGAAGTGCCCACCTACCGAGGAGAGCACCTGGGCGGGGATCTTCCGGCCAAATCCCTGCACCGGCCGAGGGCGCCGCACAGTCTGTTGATCTTTCCGTCACAACGTCATTACGCCCGTGCGGTTCGCTGAATCCGGCGGTTGAAACCTATCCGGAACCGTCCGAATCACAGATGCGGTGGCGCGCCACCCGGTCGAGGGATCGGGACCCTGCTGCCTATGTCGCGAACTGCGCGAGAGGATCTTGACGAATGAACGGCGAACTGAGCAGGCGGGCGGTGCTCGGCGGGGCGGTCGCGGGCCTCGCCGGAGCGCTGCTCACCCGGATCCCCGTGCTGGCCGCGACGCCGCCGGCCACCAGCTCGGCGCGCACGGCGCGCGTCGGCGGGACCCTCAACCTGCAGGCCTTCACTTCCGGCACCACCTATTCGCAGGCGGTCGAGATGTGGAATCGAACGACCGGGACCCATCTGCGGTGCTGGAAGATCTACTACCAGCTCGGGCAGTTCGGCACCAGCAACGAGAACGCCGTCCAGACCATGATCGACATGGGCATCCAGGCGCTGATCAGCGTCAAGCCGGCGATCACCCCCTCGCGTACAGACCGGGACGCGATGGTCGCGCTGCTCAAGGGCTTCCACGGCCGGGGGCTTCGGGCCCAGGTCTGCCTGTGGCAGGAGGTCGGACCGAAGGACATGAGCGCCGACGCGTACCACGCCTACGTCAGGTACTACGGCCCCTCCATCCGCCAGTACTACCCGCTCGTGTTCGACGCTCCAGGATCCAAGGGCCCGGACGGGTGGCGGGCCTACGACCCCGGCCGCTCCAACCTCGACGGTTACGCGGTCGACTACTACTGCACCAGCTTCGTGCGGAATTCGTTCCGGCTCGACACCCTCACCGACCTGGCCGGCCCCCTGCCCATCGGCGTCTGGGAGATCGGCGGTGCCGGGCCCGGCACCCTG
>DATAXV010000186.1:0-4858 GCA_036272915.1 Candidatus Dormiibacterota bacterium | reverse complement strand
CCGCTACAAGGTCGACCGCCGTCTGGGCCGTCCCGCCGACGAGATCCAGGAGCGGGTCCGCGACCGGAGCCTGCGGGTCATGGAGAAGGGCGACTTCATCGTCATCCTGCGCAAGCTGATCGAGCTCAACAACGCGCCGCGCGAGCGGCAGGTGGCGGACGACATCGACCACCTCGGCAACCGCCGCGTGCGCGCCGTCGGCGAGCTGCTCCAGAACCAGTTCCGCATGGGCCTTCTGCGCATGGAGCGGACGATCAAGGAGCGGATGACGATCAGTGACCCGAACACGGTCACGGCGGCATCGCTGATCAACGCCCGCCCGGTGGTGGCGGCGATCCGGGAGTTCTTCGGCTCCAGCCAGCTCTCCCAGTTCCTCGACCAGGCCAACCCGCTGACCGAGCTCACCCACAAGCGGCGCCTCTCGGCTCTGGGACCCGGCGGTCTCTCCCGGGAGCGGGCCAGCTTCGACGTCCGCGACGTGCACACCAGCCACTACGGCCGGATCTGCCCGATCGAGACCAGTGAGGGTCAGAGCATCGGGCTGATCAGCTCGCTGGCCAGCTACGCGCGGGTCAACGAGTTCGGCTTCATCGAGGCCCCCTTCCGCCGCGTCTACAGCAGGCTCTCGGTGCGGGCCGACGCCGACCGGCTGGCCGGCCGCCGGCTGCGCCGCCCGGCCGTCTCCTCCGGCGGGGAGGAGCTGATCGCGAAGGGGACAAGGCTCGACGAGGAGGCCGCGGCCAAGCTGGCCGAGGCCGGTGTCGAGGCGGTGGACATCGTGCCCTGGGCCTCCCAGGAGGTGTCCTACCTCTCCGCCGACGAGGAGGATCTCTACGGCGTCGCCCAGGCCAACGCCGAGCTGGACGAGGACGGCTGCTTCGTCGAGGGCCGCATCCCGGCCCGGGTCCGCGGCACCTCGTCCATCCAGGACGTGCTCGCCATCCAGTACATGGACGTGTCGCCGAAGCAGATCGTCTCCGTCTCGGCGGCGATGATCCCCTTCCTCGAGCACGACGAGTCGACGCGGGCGCTTATGGGCGCCAACTACCAGCGGCAGGCGGTGCCGCTGCTGGTGCCCGACTCCCCCTACGTGGGGACCGGCGTCGAGGGCTCGGTCGCCCAGTACTCGGGCGAGCTGATCATTGCCGACCTGACCGGGACCGTGATGGACGTGGCCCGGCCCCAGGAGGTCCAGGACCTCAACGCCAACCCGCTCTTCGACATCGTCGTCAAGCCTGACGACGGGTCGGCCGAGCGTCACTACCCGCTGTCCAAGTTCTCCCGCTCCAACCAGGGCACCTGCTTCAACCAGCGCACGCTGGTCAAGCCCGGGCAGCACGTGGAGCCGGGCGAGATTCTGGCCGACGGGCCCTCGATCGACCACGGTGAGATGGCGCTGGGCCGCAACGTGCTCGCCGCCTTCATGCCCTGGGAGGGCTACAACTTCGAGGACGCGAGCCTGATCTCCGAGGAGGTGGTCCAGGAGGACATCTACACCTCCATCCACATCGAGGAGTTCGAGCTCGAGGCCCGCGAGACCAAGCTCGGCCCGGAGGAGATCACCCGCGACATCCCCAACATCTCCGAGGAGGCCCTGCGCAACCTCGACGAGAGGGGCATCGTCTACATCGGCGCCGAGGTCAACCAGGGCGACATCCTGGTCGGCCGCATCACCCCCAAGGGTGAGACCGAGCTCTCGGCCGAGGAGCGGCTGCTCCGTGCGATCTTCGGAGAGAAGGCGCGCGAGGTCCGCGACTCCAGCCTCCGCGTGCCCCACGGCGAGGGCGGCGTCGTCGTCGACGTCAAGCTCTTCAGCCGCGAGAACAAGGACGAGCTCTCACCCGGCGTCTCCGAGTTGGTGCAGGTCTACGTCGCGCAGAAGCGGAAGATCTCGGCCGGCGACAAGATGTCGGGCCGCCACGGCAACAAGGGTGTGGTCAGCCGGATCCTGCCGGTCGAGGACATGCCCTTCCTGCCCGACGGCACCCCCGTTCAGATCGTCCTCAATCCGCTGGGCGTGCCCAGCCGGATGAACCTGGGCCAGGTCCTCGAGACCCACCTCGGGTGGGTGTCCCGGTCGCTGGGGATGAAGGTGCAGACGCCGGTCTTCGACGGCGCCTCGCTCGTCGGCATCCAGGACCAGCTCGAGGCCCACGGCCTGCCCCGCGACGGTCGCACGGTGCTCCGTGACGGCCGCACCGGACAGGAGATGGATCAGCCGGTCACGGTCGGCTACATCTACATGCTCAAGCTCCATCACCTGGTCGACGACAAGATCCACGCCCGCTCCACCGGCCCCTACAGCCTGGTCACCCAGCAGCCGCTGGGAGGCAAGGCGCAGATGGGTGGCCAGCGCTTCGGCGAGATGGAGGTGTGGGCGCTCGAGGCCTACGGCGCGGCGCACGTGCTGCAGGAGATCCTCACCGTCAAGTCGGACGACATCGTCGGCCGCGTGAAGGCCTACGAGGCCATCGTCAAGGGCGACAACACCCTGGAGGCGAGCATTCCGGAGAGCTTCCGGGTCCTGGTCAAGGAGCTGCAGGGGCTCGGCCTGGGGGTCGAGATCCTGAGCGATAACGCGCAGGAGATCGTGCTCTCCGAGGAGGACGCCCCGGAGATGCCGATCGACCTGGGCATCAACCTCGAGCGCGAGGAGCTCGGGGAGGACCGCGGCCAGTAACAGCCGGTCGCGGAAGGGGGGCGGGACCGAGCGGTTCCGCCCCTTTTTTCTCATGTCAGGAGAGGACCTCGACCGCGTCGCCCTCCTCGACGACGTGGTCGGGCCCCACCCGCTGACCCTCGAAGCGGGCCGACGGTCCCCAGATCCGGGCCCCGGCGAGGCCCTCGGCCAGGTCCCGGTGGATCGACGCCGCCACCTCCCGGACGGTGGCCCCGGCGGGCAGGGCGATGGGCTCGGCGTCGGTTTCGCCGAGGTGGCGCAGACACACCCGGACAAGCCCGGTCAGCGACCAGATCGCCTCCCGCAGCGAATCCAGGCTGGCGCCGTCGAGGATCGAGACTCCGACCAGCCGAAGGTCGGGGAAGGCCTCGGCAAGCCGGTTCTCCGCCCCCGGCCCGGCCTCGTCCATCTTGGTCGCGCAGAGAAGGCAGGGCCGCTCGATGCCGGCGGCCGCGACCTCGCCGAGGACCTCGGCCAGAAGAGACGGCGCGGCGTTGACGTCCTGGCAGTAGACGACGGCGTCGGCCTCCCTGAGGACGCCGAGCAGGGCACGGCCGCCGCCACGGTCCTCGTGGGCCCCGGCGATCAGGCCGGGGATCTCGACCAGCTGGACCAGCACGCCACCGATCCGGATCAGCGCCGGAACCGGCCGGAGCGTGGTGAAGGCGTAGTCGCCGATCCGGATCCGGACGTCCGAGAGCGCGTGGAGCAGCGACGACTTACCCCCGTTTGGGGCTCCGACCAGGGCCACCTGGGCGGCGCCCTCCCGGCGCACCGAGAGGTGATCCCTCTGGATGACCCGGGACCGGGAGCGGGTCTCATCGATCTCCGCCATCACCCACTTGCGGATGTCGGCGAAGGGCCCGTTGCGGTAGTCGGGAAGGTCGTCGAGGATGGCGCGCAGCTCGCGGATGCGCTGCGAGCCCTCCTTGCCGACGAGACGGCGCTTGATCAACCGCATCTGGGTGCGGTGGGGCATGGGCACGGCAGATATCTCCCAGTTGACAGACGAACCAGGCAGCTTGAGCGCGCGCCCACATGCCGGGATCTCCGGGATCCCGGTGGGTCGCGTCAGTTCCAGCTGCTCACGCCGACGCTTGCTTCTGTGAGCAGCCTCTCAGCCGTTCTGCCGGCAGGCCTTGACCCGCCAGGCGCGTGCCACTTGGAGACTCATACCTTGACCGGAGTACGATACCGCGCCCGCGCTCGAGCGGCGAGACGGGCGTGTCGGTCTATCCGTACGGCTCTCTTCGCGTACCGACGCTGAAGATGATGGAGTCGATCAGGTTCTCCACCGGCGCCCAGTCGTCGGTGAAGGGCCGCCCATGATATGTCGACGCCCGGATGTCTCCGGTCGCCAGCGCGTCCTCGGCCACCGCCCCGAGCAGCGGTCCGCGGTCCAGGCGCAGGTTTTGCCGTACGTCGTGCAGGCTCGTGGGCTCGGTCGTCCCGTAGACGACGGTGTTCAGGTAGTGCTCGGGGTTGAGCAGATAGACGCTGTCGAAGTCCGGCCGCATGGTGCTGGCGATCGCCGCCACCAGCCGGTAGTCGGTGGCGGTCCGGCCGACGTTGATGGCGGCGGTGCCGCCGGGCGCCAGGTGCTCCCGGACCAGCTGGAAGAACTGCCGCGTCGTCATGTAGAAGGGGATGTATGGCTGCTGGTAGACATCCACCAGGATGGCGTCGTACTTGACCGATGCCGGCCGGGTGGCGAGGAAGTAGCGTGCGTCGCCGACCACCACCCGCAGATCGGGCTCTTGGAGCGCGAAGTAGCGCCGCGCGACCTTGACGATCTCGGGATCGAGCTCGACCCCGGTCATGTGCACCCCGCCGCCGAACGCGGCCTCGTACTGGCGGGCGATGGTGCCTCCGGCCAGGCCCAGGATCAGGATGCGGTGGGGCACGATCTCGGCGCCGGCCGCGGGACGGAAGTCGGGGGCGAGGAGCATGTCGTCCCAGTAGCCGCCCGTCGCCAGCCGGGTCGGATCGTAGATCGAGTGGACCGCCTGCCCCTCGTTCAGGACCAGCTGGATCTGGCTGCCGTCGCGGATGACCTGGATGTAGTTGTAGGCGGATTCGGTCTCGTAGAGCTCGGTGCCATAGGGCGGCGGCTTGATCTGGGGAGGGATCAGCGAGCTGGCCCCCAGCACGACCAGGACCAGGAGAGCGGCTCCGCCG
>DATAXV010000185.1:0-4048 GCA_036272915.1 Candidatus Dormiibacterota bacterium | reverse complement strand
CGATGATCGAGGCCGCCGCCGCCCGCGGCTGGATCGACCGCCGGATGGCGATCACCGAGACCCTGACCGCGATCAGGAGGGCCGGCGCCCAGATCCTGATCACCTACTTCGCTGGAGATGTTGCCGAATGGCTGAACTGGTGATCGAGCCCCGCTACGTCCAGGCCCTCGCCCTGGGCCTGGATCCGGCCTGGCGCCGGCAGTCCGACGAGGGTCGGTGCCGCGACGCCGAGCTCTTCGTCAAGGCGGTCGAGGGGTCCCCCGGGGTTCAGACCCACTGCTACTCGACGGTGGGGCTGGAGCCGGGGGTCGACGTGGTGATCTGGCGTCTCGCGCCGGCGCTCGATGCGCTGGAGGATGCCGCCGCCGCCGTCCTGCGCGCCGGCCTCGGCCGCTGGCTCCACGTGGTCCACAGCTTCCTGGGCGTGATCCAGGGGTCCCAGTACGTGCGCCGGCCGACCACGCAGGAGCAGTCGCTCTTCACCGGCGAGCGCTCGCGCTACCTGATCGTCTACCCCTTCACCAAGGAGACCTCCTGGTACCTGATGGGCAAGGAGGCCCGCCAGGGGATCATGAACGAGCACATACGGATCGGCCACTCCTACCCGCAGGTCCGGCAGCTGCTGGCCAACTCCTTCGGGCTCGACGACCAGGACTTCCTGGTCGCCTATGAGACCGACGACCTCCCCGGCTTCAGCAATCTGGTCCGCGAGCTCCGCGGCTCGGACAGCCGCCGCTCCACGGTCAGGGACACCCCGATCCTCACCGCCGTCCACCGCTCCGCCGCCGAGATCACGAGGCTGCTGGGAGCGTGAGCGAGGTGGCCGCAGATGAGCAACGGCGCCTCCGCGCCGAGGCGGAGGGGCTCTTCCCGGGCGGGGTCAACAGCCCGGTCCGCGCCTACCGGGCGGTCGGGGGGGATGCCCCGATCATGACCAGGGGTGCCGGCGGCCGGATCTGGAACGCCGACGGCGCCGAGTTCGTTGACTGGGTGTGCGCCTACGGCCCGCTGATCGCCGGCCACGCCCGTTCCGAGGTGGTGGCGGCGCTGCGTGCCTCCGCCCTCGACGGTGGGCCCTACGGTGCGACCACCCCGGCCGAGATCCGGCTCGGCTCGCTGATCCGCGAGCGGATGCCCTCGATCGAGCGGCTTCGCTTCGTCAACAGCGGCACCGAGGCGGCCATGAGCGCCCTGCGCCTGGCCCGCGCCGCCACCGGCCGCGACCTGATCATCAAGTTCGACGGCGGCTACCACGGGCACGCCGACTACCTGCTGGCCCGGGCCGGCTCGGGCGTGGCCACGCTCGCGCTCCCCGGCAGCGCCGGCGTGCCCGCCGCCTTCACCGCCACCACCGTGGTCGCCGAGTACAACGATCCCGAGTCGGTGATCGAGGCCCTCGCCGCGCACTCCGGCCAGGTGGCGGCCGTGATCGTCGAGCCGGTCGTGGCCAACATGGGCGTGGTCCCGCCGGCGCCAGGCTTCCTCGAGGCGCTGCGCCGGCTCTGTACGCAGGAGGGCGCGCTGCTCGTCTTCGACGAGGTCATCACCGGCTTCCGGGTCGGGCCCGGCGGCGCCCAGGAGCGCTACGGGGTGCGGCCCGACCTCACCGTCCTCGGCAAGATCATCGGCGGCGGCCTCCCCGTCGGCGCCTACGGCGGGCGCGCCGACCTTATGGATCTGATCGCCCCCCAGGGCCCGGTCTACCAGGCGGGCACCCTGTCCGGGCACCCGCTGGTGATGGCCGCCGGCGAGGCCACCCTGCGCCTCCTCGACGAGGCCGCCTACGCGCGCCTCGAGGACCTCGGCGCCGAGCTGGAGCGAGGGCTCAGCGCCCATGGCACGGTGGCCCGGGTGGGCTCCCTGCTCACTCTCTTCGTCGGGGGCGAGAGCGCCTTCGCCGAGCTCCACGGCCGCCTCCGCCGGGGCGGCGTCCTCATCCCACCGTCGCAGTTCGAGGCCTGGTTCTGCTCACTGGCCCATACCCCTGCCGACGTACAGAAGACCCTGGAGGCCCTGGCATGACCTGGAGAAGCGACCGATTCCTACGCGCCTGCCGCAAGCAGCCCGTGGACATGACCCCGGTCTGGCTGATGCGCCAGGCGGGGCGCTCGCTGCCCGAGTACCGCAAGCTGCGTGAGCGCTGGACGCTGCAGGACATCGTCGCCCAGCCCGAGCTCTGCGCCGAGGTGACGCTGCAGCCGGTGCGGCGGTTCCCCCTCGATGCGGCGGTGATGTTCGCCGACATCATGCTGCCCCTTCAGGGGATGGGCGTGAAGTTCGAGCTGGTCGAGAACGTCGGCCCCGTGATCGCCGAGCCGGTCAGGTCGGCGGCGGACGTCGAGCGGCTTCGCGTCCCCGAGGGCGAGGAGGCGGCGCCGCAGGTGATCGCCTCGGTGCGGCACGTCGCGGCCGAGAGCCCGGTCCCCGTGATCGGCTTCTCCGGCGCCCCCTTCACCCTCGCCAGCTACATGATCGAGGGCCGGCCCAGCCGCGACTTCCCGAACAGCAAACGGTTCATGTTCGCCGAGCCCGAGGCCTTCGATCAGCTCCTCCACAAGCTGGCCACGGTCATGGCCGGCTACCTGCGTGCCCAGGTCGCCGCCGGCGCCTCGGTGATCCAGCTCTTCGACAGCTGGGTCGGCGCCCTCGCCCCGGAGGACTACGCCACTCGCGTCGCCCCCCACACCCGGGCCGTCTTCGAGGCCACCGAGGACCTCGGGGTGCCCCGCATCCACTTCGGCACCAACACCCTGGGCCTGCTGGAGACGATCGCCGCAACGGGCCCCGATCTGGTCAGCCTCGACTGGCGGGTCGGCCTGGACGAGGGCTGGCGCATCGTGGGTGAGGAGAAGGGCGTCCAGGGCAATCTCGACCCCGGCGTCCTGCTCGGCCCAGCCGACCTGATCCGCGAGCGTGCCCGCGACGTCCTTGGACGCGCCCACGGCCGCCTCGGCCACGTCTTCAACCTGGGCCATGGCGTGCTCCCGGAGACCCAGCCGGACAGCATCGCCATCCTCGCCGAGGCCGTCCACGAGGGGGTGCTGGTGGATGCCTGAGGCGCCCTTCGGCGTCCTCTGCATGGCCTACGGCAGCCCCCGCGACGATGACGGCATCGAGCCCTACTACACCCACATCCGGGGAGGCAGGAGGCCGTCGGACGAGGCGCTCGAGGATCTGCGCCGGCGCTACCGCGCGATCGGGGCGTCGCCGCTCGAGGCGATCACGCGCCGGCAGACGGCCGCCCTCTCCCGAGAGCTGGGCGTGCCCGCCTTCGTCGGCATGAAGCACGCGCCACCCTTCATCGAGGAGGCGGCCATGGAGGCTGCCGCCGCCGGCGTCGAGCGCCTGATCGGGCTACCCCTGGCGCCGCACTACGCGCGGATGAGCTTCGACGGCTACGAGCGGGCTCTTCGGTCCGCCTGGACCGGGGAGCTGGACATGGTCCAGGGCTTCCACGACCACCCCGACTTCCTGACCGCGGTCCGCTCGGTGCTGTCCGAGGCGCTGCGCGGCTGGGAGCCGGAGCGCCTCTTCTTCACCGCCCACAGCCTGCCCGAGCGCATCCTCCGCGAGGGGGACCGTTACGACGAGCGGTTGCTCGAGAGCTGCCGGCTGGTCGCCTCGGGCCTGGATCTGCCGCCCTGGGAGTTCGCCTTCCAGTCGCAGAGTCGCACCGGCGAGCCCTGGCTCGGTCCGGACCTGCTGGAGGCGGTCGCGGCGTCCGGCGCGCACCGGGTGCTGGTATGCCCGATCGGATTCGTCGCCGACCACCTCGAGATCCTCTACGACCTCGACGTCGAGGCCCGGGACTTCGCCCGGGAGCGCGATCTGGAGATCCGGCGTACGGCATCGCTCAACGACCGGCCCGAGTTCGTCGCCGCGCTGGCGGCGGTCGTTCGCGACCGGATGGCTGCGATCCGGGGGGCGTCCCTGGCCGGTTGAGGGATCCGGCTCGCGTTGGCGGGCCGGCACTCAGGGTGAGCCAATAAATTAGGTTGACATTCTTGGGGGAGGCGGATATAGTCGGGGCGTGGAAACGGAGGCGTCG
>DATAXV010000184.1:0-24053 GCA_036272915.1 Candidatus Dormiibacterota bacterium | reverse complement strand
AGATGCCCGGCCTCTACGCCCTGGGCGACTACGACATCGCCGGCTTCATCGTCGGCCACCTCCCCCAGGACCACGAGCGCGAGCCGGTCCTGGCGGGTGACGTGCTGGTCGGCCTTCCCTCCAGCGGCCTTCACACCAACGGCTTCTCCCTGGTCCGCAAGGTCTTCGATGACGTGCCTCTCGACACCGCCGTCCCCGAGCTCGGCCGGCCCCTCGGCGAGGCCCTCCTCGAACCTCATCGGTCCTACCTCGGAGAGCTGGAGCGACTCCCCTGGAAGGCCGCCGCCCACATCACCGGAGGCGGGCTCTACGACAACGTGCCGAGGGTCCTGCCCGAGGGCCTCGCCGCAGAGATCGACCGCTCCGCGTGGGAGGTCCCGCCGCTCTTCCGGCTGATCGCCGAGAGGGGCCGGGTGGCGGAGGAGGAGATGTACCGGACCTTCAACATGGGCCTCGGCATGATTCTGGTGTGCGCCCAGCCCATCGAGGGCTACCCGGTGGTCGGCCGGGTGGTCGAGCGCGACGGCGGGCCCGGTCTGGTCCTCCGCTGATGCGTCTGGGCGTTCTCGCCTCGGGGAGGGGGACGAATCTCCGCAACCTCGTCGATCGCGGCTACGAGGTCGCGGCCGTCGCCACCAACCGGCCGTCCTCAGGCGCCGCCGCGATCGCCCGCGAGCGGGGCCTGGAGCTGGGCGAATTCCCCCAGTCGCGCTACCCCTCACGGGTCGAGCGCGACCAGGCGATGCGTGACTGGCTGCTCGGCCGTGCTGTCGAGCTGGTCGTCCTCGCCGGCTACGACCGCGTCGTCGACCCGAGCCTGGTCAGGGCCTTTCCCGGCCGTATGCTCAACATCCATCCCTCACTGCTGCCTGCCTTCGCCGGCGGCATGGACGCGGTGGAGCAGGCCCTGGCCTACGGCGTCAAGGTGACCGGCTGCACCGTCCATCTGGTCACCGAGGAGGTGGACGCCGGTCCGATCCTGGTCCAGGCCGCAGTGCCGGTGCTGGAAGGGGACACGGCCGAGAGCCTGCACGAGCGCATTCAGGATCAGGAGTACCGAATCCTTCCGGAGGCTATCGATCACATTGCCCAAGCGAGCACTTCTCTCCGTCAGTGACAAGGCGGGCCTGCCCGGCTTCGCCCGAGGCCTGGCCCGGCTCGGTTACGAGATCTACTCCACCGGAGGAACGCTTGCGGCCCTCCAGGGGGCCGCGGTCGACGCGCAGCCGGTGAGCGACCTCACCGGTTTTCCCGAGATCATGGACGGGAGGGTGAAGACGCTTCACCCCGGCGTCCACGCCGGCCTCCTCGCCCGTCGCGACGACCCGGCCCACATGGCGGCGCTGGACCGTCACGGGCTGAACACGATCGACCTGCTCTGCGTCAACCTCTACCGCTTCGCCGAGACCGCCGCCCGCCCGGGCGTCAGCCACGAGGAGGTGGTCGAGCAGATCGACATCGGCGGTCCCGCCATGATCCGGGCGGCGGCCAAGAACTACCGGCACGTGGTCGTCGTCGTCCGCCCCGAGCGGTACACCGAGGTGCTCGCCGCGCTCGGACAGAAGGGCGAGATGGACCAGGACATGCGCGCCCGCCTGGCCGCCGAGGCATACGGCCACACCGCCGGCTACGACGCCCAGATCGCGGCCTGGATGCGCGGCCCCGGCGACGACCTGCCCTCCGAGCTGTCGGTCTCGGGGACGAGGACCATGTCCCTGCGCTACGGCGAGAACCCGCACCAGCAGGCCGCCTTCTACCGCATCGGCGTCCGGCCCGGCGGCCTCGGGTCGCTGAACCAGATCCAGGGCCAGGACCTGAGCTTCAACAACCTCCAGGACGCCTCGGCCGCCCTCGACCTGGTCAACGAGTTCGAGCGTCCCGCCGCCGCGATCATCAAGCACATGAACCCCTGCGGCCTGGCCGTCGCGCCGAACCTGGGCGAGGCCTACCGCCGAGCCTACGAGTGCGACACGACCTCGGCCTTCGGCGGCGTCGTCGCCCTCAACCGGCCGCTCGACGTGGCCACCGCTGAGCAGATCGCCAGCATCTTCGTCGAGGTCGTGATCGCCCCCTCCGTCGAGGACGGGGCGAAGGAGACCATGGCCCGCAGGTCGAAGGTGCGAGTGCTCGAGGTGGACGAGCTCCGCAACGCCGGCTACGACGTCCGCAGCGTCCCCGGCGGCCTGCTCGTCCAGACCTGGGACCGGGCCGGGTTCAACCGCGCCAACTGCAGGGTGGTGACGCAGCAGAAGCCGACCGACGAGCAGTGGTCGCAGCTCGAGTTCGCCTGGCTCGCCGTCAAGCACGTCAAGTCGAACGCCATCGTCTTGGCCAAGGAGTTCGCCGCGGTCGGCGTCGGCGCCGGCCAGATGAGCCGGGTCGAGGCGGCCCAGCTGGCGGTGGAGCGGGCCGGCGACAGGGCCTCGGGAACGGTGATGGCGTCCGACGCCTTCTTCCCCTTCCCCGACGGCGCCCAGGTCGGCATCGACGCCGGCGTCAAGGCGATCATCCAGCCCGGCGGGTCGATCCGCGACGAGGAGGTGGTCAAGGCCGCCGACGAGGCCGGGGTGGCCATGGTCATGACCGGGGAGCGGCACTTCCGCCACTGAGCGGCGCCTGCCGGCGCGTAGCGTTACCCTCCGGAATGGAGGGACCGGCGGCCGCGTCCGGCGCGGCGTCTCGATGAGCGGGAGGTCGAGCGCCCGTCTCCGGCGGGAGATGGTGGACACGCTGGAGAGGTCCGGCAGCGTCAGATCGCCGGCCGTGCGCCGCGTCTTCGCCGAGGTCGTCCGCGAGACCTTCGTCGCCGAGGTCGCCGCCCGGGAGGGACTGGCCGCCGTATACCGTCCCCATGTCCCGATCGTGACCGCCACGACCAGCCGGGGCGCGCCCATCAGCGCCTCCTCGGCCCCCTCGATCATGGCGCCGATGCTCGAGAACCTCGAGCTCGGCGAGGGCATGAGGGTGCTGGAGGTCGGAGCTGGCTCCGGCTACAACGCGGCGCTGCTACGCAGCCTGGTGGGGAGGTCCGGCACGGTGGTGTCGATCGATCTCGACGCCGATCTGGTCGCCCGGGCCAGGCGGGCCTGGGACGAGAGCGGTCACCTCTGCCGCGGCGTCGTCGGCGACGGTCGGATGGGATGGGCCCCGGGTGCGCCCTACGACCGCATCATCGTGACCGCCAGCTCGCCGGACATCCCCCCGGCGTGGTTCGACCAGCTGCGCGAGGGAGGCCTGCTCGAGCTGCCGCTGTGCATGACCGACGCCCACCTGCCGCAGCGGGCGCTGACGCTCCGAAGGGAGGGGGATCTGCTGCGCTCCGTGTCCTCGGTGCCCGCCCAATTCATGTCGCTCCGCGGGGCCGACGCACCCGAGGCGGCCGCGACCGCGGCCCTTCGGGCCTCCGTGGTCGGCGCCGACGCCTCGATCACGGTGTTCGCCTCGCTCAGCGGCGTGGCGCTGGCGAGGCGGTCGAATCGAGCCCGCCAGCGGCTGATCGCGCTCCTGCTCCAGGACGGCCGGCGGCTTCGGTCGATCGAGGCCGGCCGGGTCCACGGCCTCATCGACTTCCTCCACCTGAGCGGTCTCCATGGCCTCCTCGGCTGCAGCGTCGGCGACCGCCACGGCGTGGCGATGCTCGCCCCCGGCGGCGCCGGCATCGCCGCCTGCCTCGGCCGGGACGAGCGGCCGGGGGCGATCGTCGCCTGGGGTGCCGAAGAGGCTCCGGCCAGGCTGCTCGAGCAGGCGCGGCGGTGGAGTCGGCTCGGGAGCCCGGGAGCCGATGACCTCCGCGTCACGGTGGCCTTTTCCGCACGCGTACCCGGGCGTCACTGGCGGACGGTGCGGAGGGGCGATTCCCGGATCGCCTTCGACTGGGTCTCCGGCACCCGTCAGGCCGAGCTGAAGCCCGGCTGATGCGGGTCGAGGATCACGATCGGGATCCTCCGGCGGCCGGCGTGGCGCCGGTAGAACTCATAACCGGGGTAGGCGAGGACGAACCGCGACCACAGCCGGCCACGTTCCTCGTCGGTGGCGACTCGAGCGAGGACCGGGCGCACCTCCGGGCCGATCTGGATGGTCGTCTCGGGGTGGGCGACGAGGTTGTGGAACCATGCCGGATTGGTCGCCTGACCGGCCTTGGAGGCCGCCACCACGATGGAGTCGCCCTCCCGCTGGAACATCAGTGGCGACGTGCGCCGCGCGCCGCTCCGCGCCCCGCGGTGGTCGAGCAGCATGATCGGGACGTCGGGCCAGCCAGGCAGGTGTCCCCCGATCCGTCCGCCGGTCCGGCGGTAGAGGGCGACGTGCAGCCGGGTCGACCGCCATCCCAGGTAGATGCCGCGCTCGTTCAGGAACTGCGACCCCGAGGCGGTCAGCCGGGCCAGCAGGGACATCAGTCGAGGACCAGCCAGGTCCTGCCGTCGATCAGCTCCCGGACCGCGTCGAGATGGCCGGCGTGGTTCGCCGTCTCGGTCATCACGTGCACGATGAGCTCGCGCAGATCCGGGTACCTCCTGAGCGGCCAGTCGTCCGGATAGCCGGTGGGAGCGGCGTCCGGCCGGTGGGCGCGGACGATCGCGTTGGAGCGGTCGATCTCCTCCCGGTAGAGAGCGAACACCTCCTCGGCTGACACGCCCTCGGGAACCGTCCAGGCGCCGCCGTCGAAGACGAGCGGCTCGGCGGAGAAGATGTAGCGGAACCACCACCGCTCGACGTCGACGGCGAGGTGATGCACCAGGCCCAGACAGCTCCACCCGGTGGGGAGGACCGCGCGTCGCAGATCGGCATCGCCGAGCCCCTCGAGGATGCCGAGGACGTGGTCGCGCTGGCCGTCCAGCCAGGACAGGAGCACGGTGGCCTCGCGGCCCGGCGGTGGTTGCGACATGGAGGTCCTCCCTTGGATCGGCGGCCGGGCGGTCCCTCCGGCCGGTCACCATCATCGCCGATGTCGCCCAGATCCGAGATCGACAGCTCGGCCGGATTTCCTCAGGATGCGCCCGCGGTCGATGAGGTCCAGCAGGTAGCCCGTGATCACCCACTGGATCGTCGCCACCGGCGTCTGCAGGTGGTGGGCGATGGTGGGGACGGCGACGTTGACGATGGTCGTGTCGAGAAACGGCGCGATGCCGGCGACGACCAGGATCCCGGCCAGCTTGAGGCCCCAGTCGAGCCCGTCCTGCCCGCTCTCCTCCTCGCTCATCGACCGCCTCTCCGGCAAATAGGGAACGATGCGTATCTCATGGCTGCGATAGCATCTCCTTTAGAGACGGTGAGTATCCAATGAGCGAAAGACCCGACGATCCTGCCGCGCGCACCGTGGCTCGGCGGGCGGAGCGGCGGGCCGCAGCCGGCGGCGCCCGCGCGGTCGGGCACGCGGAGCGGACCGGGCGCCCCTCATCCGGCGGTCAGCGCCGGCGCGGACCGAGGCTGGAGGCCGCGATCCTCGCCGCCGCCCTCGACGAGCTCGCCGAGCGCGGCTATGCCGGCCTAACCATGGAGGGGGTCGCGGCCCGCGCCGGTACCAGCAAGGCCGTCCTCTACCGGCGCTGGCGCAACCGTGCGGATCTGGTGCGCGCGGCGGTGCGGCGGAGGGAGGGGTTGATCTCCGACGATCTCCCCGACACCGGCAGCCTCCGCGAGGACATGATTCAGCTGCTGGCCCTGCTCTCCAATCGCTTCCTCCGGATCGGCACGGACACCGCCCGCGGGCTCATGGCCGAGATCGATACGCTCGATCCCGCGGTCTTCGAGGTCGTCCCCGAGGCGGTGACGGCGATTCTTCGTCGCGGCGCCGACCGCGGTGAGGTCGACCTCGCCCGGGTCACGCCGCGCATCGTCGCCCTGCCCGGCGATCTCCTCCGCCACGAGATCTTCATCAGCCGGAGGCCGCTGTCGGAGGAGGGCCGGATCGAGATCGTCGACCGGATCTTCCTGCCCCTGGTCTCGGCCCGCTGACGGGCGGCGGGATCAGTCATCCCGACGCTTCTCGGCGGCGGCCGCGACCTGGTCCAGCGGCTCGATCCGGGTGTCGTCCTCGGGGCGGACCAGGATCCGCACCGGACGGTCGTAGAAGAGGTACTCCTGGGCCCAGTTGATGAGGACCATGGCCCGCGCCCGGAAGGTGACGACGTTGACCAGGTGCACGACCAGCCAGGCGCCCCAGCCGAAGAGGCCCTTCAGCCGCAGGCGCCCGATCTGGGCCACGCCCTGATTCCTGCCGATGGTCGCCATGATCCCCGGATCGTGGTAGCGGAAGGGCCCGGGGCTCCGTCCGGCGACCATATCCCGGATCACGGTGGCGGCGTGCTTGGCCTGCTGCATCGCCACCGGGATCAGCATGGGCAGGCCGTCGAGAGCGCAGGCGTCGCCGATGGCCAGCACCTCGGGGCGGCCGCGAAGCTGCAGCGTCGGCTCCACCTCGATCCGGCCCTGGCGTCCGTGGCCGATCTCCAGATCCCGCGCCAGCTCCGCCGCCTCGACGCCGGCCGTCCAGACCACGGTTCCGGCGGGCAAGGTGCTCCCATCCTGGAGGGTGACCACGCCCTCGTCGACTCCCTTGACCATCGCCCCCAGCCGGACCTGCGCGCCCTTGGCCATGAGCGCCTGGACGGCGGCGTCGGCAAGCGACCCGTCGAAGCCGCCGAGCAGATGTGGGGCCGCCTCGATCAGGGTCACCCGGGGCTCATCCGGGTTCATCCCCGGATAGTCGCGCCGCACGGCCAGGTGGATGAACTCGGTCAGCGCGCCGGTGTACTCCACGCCGGTCGGGCCGCCGCCGATGACGGCGAAGCTGAGCAGGCGTCGTCGAGCCTCCGCCGACCCCTCCCATCGAGCGCGCTCGAAGCAGTCGATGACCCGGTTCCGCAGGGCGATCCCCTCCGGAAGCTTCTTCAGCCCGAAGCTCTCGCTGGTCAGGGAGGCGTTGCCGAAGTAGTTGGTCGAGCTGCCGGGGGCGAGGACCAGATGGTCGTATTCGAGGTCGCCGCGGTCGGTGTGCACGCGGCGTCGGTCGAGGTCGAAGCTCTCGACGGTGGCCTGGCGGAACTCGCAATTGCCGATCCCGGCGATGAGCTTGCGAACGGGCTGCGCGATCTCGCCGGGGTCGAGGAGGGCCGACGCCACCTGGTAGAGCAGCGGCGTGAACAGGTGGTAGTTGTTGCGATCGACGAGGATGACGCGCACCGGGGCCCGGCGCAGCCGGCGGGCCAGGGTCAGGCCGCCGAAACCCGCGCCGATGACCACCACGGTGGGGCGCTCGCCGGCCACCTCAGACCTCCTTGGGGAGCTTCTGGCGCAGCTCGGCCACTGGCTCGAAGAGATCGCCGTGCCGTTCGATCCTCTGCAGCACCTGGGACGCCTCGAAGACGAGGTCCTGAGGTTCGCCGCTCCGGTGGCACTTCTCGACCTCCTCCCAGCTGACCGGGGTGGAGACGGTCGGCCGCGATCTGGCCCGGAGCGAGTACACGTTCACCGTGGTCTTGTGCTCGTCGTTCTGGCTCCAGTCGATCAGCACCCTGCCCTCGCGTAGCGTCTTCGTCTGGCGGCTCACGACCAGGTCGTGGTGCTCACGCTCCATCGCCTCGGCCAGCCCCTTGGAGATCGTCTTGGTGGCAGCATAGTCGACCGGCGAGTTGATCGGCATGTAGAGCTGAAGGCCCTTGGAGCCCGAGGTCTTGCAGAGCGTCTGGAGGTTCTTGGAATCGAACCACTCGCGCAGCCAGAGCGCGACCTGACAGCACTCGACGATGGTTGCCGAGGGACCCGGGTCGAGGTCGAAGACCATGCTCCGGGGACGGTCGAGAGGATCGCGCAGGGAGAGCGAGGTGTGGAGCTCGACCGTTCCCAGCTGCGCGACCCAGACCAGGCTGGCCAGATCCTGCACCAGGCAGTAGTCCATGTCCCGCTGGTTTCCTCCGCTCCAGACGGTCGCGGTCTCGACCCAGGGCGGGCGGTGCTTGGGGCAGTTCTTCTCGTAGAACATCTGGCCCTCGACCCCGTCCGGATAGCGCTTCAGGGTCAGCGGCCGGTCCTTGAGATGGGGCAGGATCGCAGGGGCGACCCGCGTGTAGTAGTCGATCATGTCGGCCTTGCTGAAGCCGGTCTCCGGCCAGAAGACCTTGTCGAGGTTGGTCAGGCGCAGGGTCCGGTTGCCGACCCGCACATCGACCGGGGCACTCTTAGCCATCCTCGCGCACCACCTCCCGCGGGTCCTTGTCCCGCCTCAGACCCTGGAACACGGGCGCCCGCATCTGGCCTCCCCCGGTCCACTCCAGGAACTCGAACTCGGCGACCATCCGCGGCTCGATGAAGTGGACGGCCTTGGTCGGCGGGCGGCCTCGGCTGAAGGGCGCCTCGTCGACCGGGTGCTCCTCGAGCAGGGGTTTGAGCTCCCTCAGCATGGCCTCGGTGAAGCCTGTGCCGGCCTTGCCCGCATACACGAAGTCGTCGCCGTCCCAGTAGCCGACGAGCAGGGCGCCGGCGTACCCGGCGCGCTTGCCCTCGCCCTCCTGCCAGCCGCCGATGACCAGCTCCTGCCTTCTGGTCGCCTTGACCTTTCGCCAGTCGGGCGTGCGCCTGCCCTCGTGGTAGGCGCTGGTCGTGCGCTTGGCGACGACGCCCTCAAGCCCGGTGTCCCTGGCCGCCTGGAGCATGTCGGCGCCTCCGCCGACCTGGTGCTCCGGCGTCTGCCAGCTGGGCCCGCTCAGCTTCAGCTCGAGCAGGAGCCGGCGGCGCTCCAGGTAGGGCTTCTCCATCAGCAGGTGGCCGTCGAGGTAGAGAAGGTCGAAGGCCATGTAGACGACGGGGAAGGTCCGCATCATGCGGCGGATCTCGCGCTCGTCGTTGAGCCCGATCCGGTTCTGCAGCGCGCCGAAGCGCGGGATGCCCGACTCGTCGAGGGCGACGACCTCGCCGTCCAGGATCGCGGTCCTCGAACCCATCGGCTCCATCAGCCGCTGCAGCTCCGGGTACCGCCGGGTGATGTCCTCGCCGCTGCGGCTGATCGCCCGCACCTCGCCCGGGCGGCAGAACACGAGCCCTCGAGCTCCGTCCCACTTGAACTCGTAGGCAAACTCGGCGTCGGCGTCGGGAAGGGCCTTGAAAGGTTGGGCGAGCATGGGCCGGATCCCCTCCGGCATCTTGTCGATGGACTCGTCGGGCGGGCTCATGCGGTGGATCATCCAGTCCTTGCCGCGGGTCTGGAAGAGGACGTAGCGGCCCTCCACCCGACTGCCGTGGAGCGTGATCATCACCTCGGGCTTTCCGCCCTCATTCTCAAGGCGCCACTTCTCGATCTCGTAGGTGCCGCTGTCCCAGATCGACACGCTGCCGGCGCCGTACTCGCCGCCCGGGATCTGCCCGGCGAAGTCGATGTAGTCGAGGGGGTGGTCCTCGACGTGGACGGCCAGGTTGTTCCGGTGCGGATCCGCGGGCAGGCCCTTGGGCAGGGCCCAGGAGACGAGCACCCCGTCGTGCTCGAGACGGAAGTCCCAGTGCAGCCGGCGCGCGTGGTGCTCCTGGACGACGAAGCGGGGCTCCTCTCCGCGCGTCTTCTCCTCTGCGCCGGCGGGCTCGGGGGTCTTGTCGAAGGAGCGCTTGGCTCGGTAGGCCTTGAGGTCGCTCATGGCTATGGCTTAGAGCTTGCCATGCTCCCGAGCTGCGCGTGGCACGACGTGGGACCGGGCGACGGGAAGAGAAAGGGTGGCCACGATCAGGATCGCGGCCGCCCGACGGGGGGAGATTCGGTTCAGGTTCCGTCGGACATGGCGGGTCCGATGGGGCGGGCGCGGTGCCACCAGCCAGGCGATAGGCGCCGGCGGGGACGGCCGGTGAGCACCCAGCTCAGAGGCGAGTAACAAACGGCGGCCGCGATCAGGACCGCTCCCAGCACCGCCATCGCCCAACAGTCGACGCCGAGAGCGAGGCCGGACAGGTCGTTGAGGCCGAGGACGCCGTGGACCCGGGCCAGGTCGACGAACTGAAGCGCGACCATGTGCGACAGGTAGATGCCGAAGGAGAGGTCGGCGGCGCCGTGGATCCGCCGCCACAGCCAGCCGTCGGTGGCATGGGTCCGGAGGAGAGCGTCGGCGAGCAGCCAGAGCCCGAGGACGCTGCCCAGGAAGAGGAGGAGCGTGGCGGGCTGGAAGACCTGATCGGCCGAAGCCGGGGCCTCGCCGAGGAGGAGGTTCAGGAGGTAGACGCAACCGGAGAGCACGACCGCGGCGAGGCTGCCGGCGACGGCGATCGGTCGGTGCCGTCGGATCCAGCCCATCAGCTCGTGGCGGTGGATGGCGGCGAGGGCACCGACGACGAAGAAGAACTCGTAGCTGGGGAGCTCGACCTGGGCCTTGGCCGAGGCGAGTTGGACGACGGCTGGCATCAGGTGCCAGCCGTACTGGAAGAACCCGGTCCAGATCAGCTCGATCAGGGCGCTCACGCCGAGTAGCTGCCAGTGCCGGCCCTCGGTCCTGCGAACGAACCAGGAGACGAGGGGGAAGAGCAGGTAGAACTGCATGGTCACCACCAGGAAGTAGAGGTGGAACCAGCCCTGGGCGAGATTGGTGGCGAGGTCGGTGAGCGATCCCATCAGCGACGCCGGATGGTCGCTCCAGGGGAAGACGCGGTTCAGCTGCCAGTAGATCAGGGTCCAGGCCAGATAGGGCACGACGATCGGGGGAAAGCGCTTCCTCCAGAATGCCCTGACGGAGGTGGAGCGGCCACCGTAGCTATAGAACAACACGAACGCGGTGATGAAGAAGAAGAGGAAGCGACTGACGTGCAGGAAGAACACAACGCCGTTGGCGCCGCCACTCTGTGCCGGCTGCGTGAAGATGGCGGTGTGCACGCCCACGACCATGACCATGGGGAGTATCCGGAGAAGATCGACCTGCCAGAGATGCTCTCTTCTGGAGGTGCTTCCTGTGCCACGACCGGTGGTAGCTACGGTGTCGCTCATCTGCAGCCACAACTGTAATCGCCGGGTTGAAAGAAATAGAGTCTGGCCATGTCAGGGATTGGTATGAGTGATCGTGGTCTTACGGTCTCCTGACGGTGTTCTGTTCGACCTCTGTCGACGAGCACGCTACTGCCCATGACGACTCGCGCCGAACTGTCCGGATCCGTTCCGCCCTCCGGCCGCCGAAAGGCGGGGCACCGTCGAGTCCGGGACTTAACCGCCGCCGTTTTCGAGCGGCCCCGAACCGCCTACCGTATCGCCTCGAGATCACCAGACGACCACAGGAGGTAGCGGTATGCAGACAGAGGCCATCCAGCCGATCCAGCAGGTTCTTCAGCACTGGGTACTCATGGCCCAGGCGTTGGTCGGCTCCATTGGCGTCCTGGCCACGACACTGGCCTTCATCTGGCGTATGACGGCCGTCAGTTCACATGCGGTCATCCAGAGCCGGCAGTGGCTGCTCCGCATAGTCGTCGGTGTCATCGGGGTGGAGATGGCCGGTGTGCTGGTCCAGGTCCTGACCAGCTCCGTCGCTCACTGATTCGGAGCCATGGAGATGACAGACTCCGATGTGGTCAATACTGCAAACTCTGCGCGCCATCAAGACCGATCTCGACCCTGTCGCGCAGGTCATCGTCTTTCTTCTCGACGTCCTTCACGATCTGTGGCAGGTGCTGGCGGCGTTCTTGTTCGGAACCGTGGACGTCGAGCATCCCGGCCGCCCCTTCACAGACATGACGGTCATCACCCGGTACGAGCCGCTGGTGCGGACGGTCGCCGACGCCGCGCTGACGCTGGCGGTGATCTGGTCCTTCTACCGGATCATGTGGCAGGGGTCGAGCACGCCGCAGACCAGCCTCGGCCTGCGTTCACTCGTGCCGCGGGTCTGCCTGGCGGCACTGCTGATCAACTTCGCCCTTCCCCTCGTCCAGTCGGTGGTCGACGTCAGCAACGCGGTCAGCTCAAGCGTCCGGCTGGCCACCGGGTTCAGCCTCCAGCGGCTCTCGGGGAACGAGGGCGGCCAGCTCCTCACCCTTCCCGGCCTCCCCGAGGCGGTGCTGATCGTCCTGCTCGGTTCCTACCTTCTCCTCGCCCTCTCCTACGTCGTCCGCTACGTCCTGCTTGTCATCCTCACCGTCCTGGCCCCGGCGGCTGCGCTGCTCCTCGTCGTCAGGGAGACCCAGCACCTGTCCCGCCGGTGGATGTCGCTCTTCCTCGCCGCCCTCTTCTCGCAGCCGCTGCAGCTGTTCGTCCTCTCGGTCGGAGCCGGGCTCGACGCCTCGGGAGCCGTGGCCATAGACCATGTCTTCGCGCTCGCCTCCGTCTTCATATGCTTCAAGATCCCCGGCGCACTGAGGACGTCCTCGACGCTGGGCACCCGGGCCGGCTCGCTGGTGCGCCGCCAGGGCCGGCGAGTCCTGAAGCTGGTCACCAGCTGATCGGTGACCGCCGGGAGGCGGTGAGATGAGGACCGGCCGTTCACTGCCCGAGCTGGCCGCCGAGGTCGAGCGCCGGCGCATGGGCAAGCTCGATCTGCTCGCCGACACCCGCGAGCTGATGCTGCGGACCGGCGAGCCCGGCAGCGAGCTGGAGATCGGGGGCCAGGGCCGACTCCCCCTGCGGGAGCTCGCCCACGAGCAGATCGCCGACCACCTGGAGATCCCGCGCCGCTACTACGGCAGGCTTCGGGAGCGGCATCGCGGCCTGTTCGATGAAACCGTCAACACGCTCTTCCGTGAGGCCCCCTCCCGCCGGCTGGTCCGTGCCCTGGACGGCCGGGTCAGGGCATTCCTCTCCGACCGCTACCGGCGGCTCGATCACGAGGACCTCTGCGAGGCCGTGCTTCCGGTTCTCGGCGCGATCCCCGACGTGAGCTTCCCCAGCGTCGAGGTGACCGAGACTCATCTCTATCTCAAGGCGGTCGCGCCGCGGGTCAGCGGCGAGGTGCGCCCCGGCGATGTCGTCCAGGCCGGCGTCGTGATCAGCAACAGCGAGGTGGGCATGGGCGCGCTGGTGATCCGGCCCCTGGTCTTCCGGCTCGTCTGCGCGAACGGGATGATCGTTGACGACGCGCTCCGACGGCATCACGTCGGCCGGCACATCGAGGTCTCCGAAGGGGGGACGCTCTACGGGGACGAGACGCTCCGAGCCGACGACCGCGCCTTCTGGCTCAAGGTGCGCGACCTGGTCGGGGCGGCGGTGACCGAGTCGCGCTTCGCCTCCGTGCTCGACCGCCTGCGCCGCGCCGCCGCATCCACCGAGATGTCCGACCCCGGCGGCGGGGTGCGCGAGCTGGGCCGGTGCTTCGGATTCAGCGTCGGCGAGCAGGGATCCGTGCTCCGTCACCTGACCCTTGGGGGCGACCTCACCCGCTACGGAGCCGTCAACGCCGTCACCTCCGCCTCTCAGGAGGCGCCGGCGTATGACCGGGCCACCGAGCTGGAGGCCGTCGCCGGCTCGATCATGGATATGGACGTGAGGAGCTGGGCCCGCATCGCCGGTCCGGGAGCGGCTTCCTGAGCTCGCGGCCGCCCAGGCACGAAAAGCCTCCGCGGCGGGGAGACTCCTCGCCCCTCGAGTCGTTGGTCCGGTCGAGTCGGGGCGCCGAATCGTCTTGCCGGCTCAGCTCCGCAAGCGGATCAGTAGTAGATGGGGCCGACCGCGCCACCACCCGCGATCACCGCGTCACCGTTGATGGCGATCGACCGCGGGGAGGCGAGGAAGGCGACCACGTCCGCGATCTCCGAGGCGGTGACCATCCGGCCGATGCTCACGTTGGCGGCGAGGCGCCGCCGGGCGGCCTCCTCGTCGATCTGCGCCGACTCGGCCAGTGCGGTAACCATCCCCGGCGTTCGCTCGGTCTCCGTCATCCCCGGGTGCACCACGGTCACGTTGACGCCATGCGGTCCAAGCTGGTCGGCAAGGTTCTTGGTCAACGCGGCGACCGAGACATTGCGGATGGAGCCGACGATGGACGTCGCCTGACGAGCGGCCAGGCCGGAGATGTTGATGATCCTGCCCCAGCGCTGGCGGACCATGTACGGTGCCGCCGCCCGAGCGAAGCGCAGGTATCCCAGCACCTTGGTCTCCATCTCCTGGCGCAGGTCGTCGTCCTCGAGCTGCTGCAGGGTCGCCGGTGTGCCGCCGCCCGCCGGGGTGGCGGCCGCATTGACGAGGATGTCGATGCCGCCGACCTCAGAGGCGGCGAGCTCGACGACTCGGCGCACCTGCTCGTCGTCCCGCGAGTCGCCGGCGAGGGCCACGGCGCGGCCGCCGGCGTCGGTGATCGCCCCGGCCGCCTCCAGCAGCGCCTTCTCGCCACGGGCCACCAGGACCACGGTGCAGCCCTCACGGGCCAGCGCCCGTGCGGTCGCCAGCCCGATGCCGCGACTGCCGCCGGTGATCAGCGCCCGCCTTCCCTGCAGTTCAAGATCCATCGAGGTGATTGTCGGCGGATCATCGAGCGAGGCGGTGGGCCGCTCGATCAGGGAGGAGGGCGCGAGGGCCGCGGTCGGCCGGCCTCGGGCCTGTACCTGACCGGAGGCGTTCAACCGGGGGCGTCCATCCACGCCGCCTCCTGTGCCTGCCGGTCGCCGCGGGGCTGCACCGTGACCCCGGATACGGGCAGGCCCCAGCCGCGCAGCCGTTCGCCGATGCCTTCGTAGTCCCGCACGATGAGGCGGCCTCCGGGAGCGACGAACTCGTCCAGCATCCGGCGCAGCCAGCCGGCCCGCCGTGCCTGAGGCACCAGGTCGACCATGGTGTGGACGAAGTCGAAGCGGTGAGGCGGGATCCAGGTCAGCGCGTCGCCGACGAATACGCGCTCCCGCCACCGGGGCAGTCGGCTCCGGGCGAGCTCGGCCAGGCGGGCCGAGGCGTCGAGGCCGTATGGCTCGAGGCGAAGGCCGTCCTCGGCCGCCCATCGGTGCACCGACTCCATCAGCAGCCCGTTGGCGCAGCCCACGTCGAGGAAGGTCCCGTCGTGATTCGCGGCCCTGACGACGAGGCGGCGTGAGATCTCCCACAGGGCAGCATCGCCGAACTTGCCCGACTGCCCCTCCGGGGTCGGCGCGCGCAGGTAGTGCTCCTCGACGATATGGACGTTGTCCTCTATCCACGCCTCATCGTCGACGCCTCGCTCCCGCCCCTCGGCGGCCTGCCGGTAGATCGGCGCCAGCTCGGAGCCGACCAGGTGGTACAGCTCATCGAGGGCGCGGATCGCGGTCTGGTCGGCGCCGGACGGGTCGACCTCGCCCCAGGCGGCGACGCAGAGGCGGGTTCCGGCCTCGGACGGATCGATGGTGAAGCGAAGCAGGCCGAAGGGGTGGAGGACGGGGCGGTCGCTGGCCGTCGGCCAGATCCGCGCCCCGGTCAGCTCGATCAGGGTCCGCGGGAGGGCCACCGACCAGTGGTCCCCGGGTGCGACCGGGCTCCACAGCGGTGGCCGCGACCAGGGCCGCGGCGGAACCACCACGCCGTCCCTGGCGAAGGGGATCATCAGCCCGTCCGTCACCCCCTCGACCTCCCAGCCGTCAGTGGGCTCGAAGATCCAGGTCAGGCTCCCGCCCGACCATCGCCAGGCGCCCTCGAGTCGTGGTGCCGAGCGCGGGTCGATGCTGCCGTCGGCTTTCATGGCGACCTCCCTTCAGCGTTCACCGGCGCCGCGGCCGGGGGGGACCTCCCCGCGTCGGTGGGTGGAGCGACTCTTATCTTGGGAGTTGGCCACGAACATCGGGCAAGGAGGGTGAACCCCATGTCGACTTCCGAGCAGACGGCGGCGAGGACGGCCTCGACCATCGACGAGTACCTGTTCGATCTCCGCGGCTACCTGCTGCTGGAGAAGGCCGTCGATGCCGATCTCATCGGCGACCTGAACCGGGCCCTCGATCGCTTCCCCGACCTCGCGTTCGGCGAGTGGCACGGCAACGTGCAGCGCTTCGACAACAACGGGGCCACCGGCGTCGAGCTGCAGAACATCGTCGAGGGGGGAGAGCCGTTCGAGCGGCTCATCGATCACCCCTCCTGGGTGCCCCTGGTCAGGCACTTCGCCGGCGAGGAGCAGTCCTACGTCCGCGGGCTCTTCATCGACGAGTGCTTCGCCTCGATCCGCCGGTCGGGTGGCTTCTTCCCGATCCACTCGGGAGGGTATCGAGGCGCGACGCGAGGCCAGTACCGGTATCTGGACGGGGTGTTCCGCTGCGGCCAGGTCAACATCCTCCTGGCCCTGACCGAGATCGGGCCCGGGGATGGAGGCACGATGGTCGTCCCCGGGAGCCACAAGTCGCGGTTCCCTCATCCCCAGGCCGATTTCGACTGGCGTGACCTCCCTCGCATGGACGACGCCGTCGGCGCCGTAGAGGTCCATATGGCGAAGGGCGACGCGCTCCTCTTCTGCGACGGCCTATCCCACGGCGCCAGCTCTCGCACGAATCCCGGCGAGCGCCGCGTCGTCATCTACCGCTACGGCGTCTCCTGGGGGAGCACCCGTCACGGCTACCGCTATTCGGATGAGCTGCTTGACCGCCTGCCACCGGAGCGACGGGCGATCCTCCAGCCGGTCCCGCCGCGGATTCCGCCGGACGGAGAGCGTTAGATCTTCGGGAGCCTATCTGGACCCTCTTCCTTTATCTGCCGCAGAGGGTCGGGGAGCCTAGCGTCTCGAGGTGTCGCGCGCCCGGGTCTACGGGGAGACCACGGGCCTCCACTGCATGATGCGGTCGCCGAGGTCGTAATCGACCCAGACCGCCTCGACCCCGCCGCCATCCCATAGCTCTAGAGGAAGGAGGCCGGCCACCCGCAGTCGCATCACCCCGCCCTTCAGCTCGAAGGTGGTGCTGGCCCGGAAGCGCCAGATGTCGTTTTCGGTGTCGTACTCGCCTCCCATCAAGGCCGCCTGACGGCGTGCTTCCTGCGCTTTTCGACCTCGCATCACGCGAGCCGTGATCAAAGGAGCGCGCTGACGCGTTCCCAACACGTGGTTTGTTCCACTGCGGTGCGGGATGGTCGCCATGCGGCCGCGACGCTCAACGAGAGCCGTACCAGCGAAATTCACCCTATCCATGCCATAGCCTCCACCGGGTCCGTTGGACTTGCGCGCCTGCTATGCATATTCTGCCTCAAAGCGTTACGCTGCGCACAACAAGTTTCTGGATCGCGGAGGACCCTACACTAGTGCCGATGCCGGACATTCAAAGTCCGCCCGTCCGTCTTCGCCGCTTGGCGCGCGAGCTACGCGCGCTGCGGGATGCGGCGGGACTGCTGCCGCAGGACGCGGCGGCGGCGCTCGGCTGGCACCCGTCCAAGCTCTCGCGGCTTGAGAATGCCCGGAACTACCCCAACGTCGAGGACGTGAGCGCGGCCCTCGATCTCTACGGGGTCGACTCCGCGCGCAGGGCCGCCCTGCTCGAGCTGGCTCGCACCGCGCGCAAGCGCGGGTGGTGGACGGTTTACGGCGACGTCTTCACCGGGTCCTTCATGGACATGGAGGACGAGGCCTGCGAGATCCGGGAGTGGAACCAGTTCCTGATCCCGGGCCTGCTGCAGACGATCGAGTACGCGCGCATCGTCATTCAGGCGGCGCAGCCCGGCGACGTGCCGGACACGGTCGAGCAGAGGGTCAGGGCGAGGATGGCCCGGAAGACCCTGCTCACTCGTCCCAACGCCCCCCGCCTCCACGCGCTCTTGGACGAGGCGGTCTTCCGGCGGATGCCGCACTCTCCCGCGATACGAAACGAGCAACTGACCGCGATCCTGAACACGTCGGCCAATGTCACCGTGCAGGTCCTGCCCTTGGACTGCGGGGTGCACATGGGCATGGAGGGTTCTTTCGTGGTCATGTCCTTTCCCGACGAGGCAGACCCTGACCAGGCCTACGTCGGGGGTCCCGCGGGGGAGATCTATGTCGAGAGTGCGGAGCAGGTCGCGCGGTGCAATCTGGTCTTCCGCCAAATGCTCGACATAGCGTTGTCCCCGCACGAGTCTGCTGACTGGATTCGTTCGCTCGTTCAGGAGGAGCCATGATGAAGTGGCACGGTGATACGACTGGCTTTCGCTTCGTGAAGTCCACCTTCAGTGGCGGCTACAACAACTGCGTCGAGGTTGCGACCCTCTCCGCCGGGAGAGCGGTGCGCGACTCGAAGCGGCCCGACGATGGGACGCAGTTTTATGCCGAAAGCGAGTGGAAGGCGTTTCTCGCTGGCGTACGGGCCGGCGACTTCGACTAGCGACCGACAACGGAAGAGGCCTCCGGCGATCGCCGGGGGCCTTTTGTCTTCTCCGGCCCTTGCAATCGGGGTGGGCATGGCCGCATAATTGATAGCGGCAGGGTCACCTAGTGATGGTCGAGACAGACAAGGAAAAGCGAAGCGAAAGTAGGCCATCTTTTGAGGCTGCGCGGTATTGGTTGGAACTCTACCGGCGGGCGGCGACGCTGGAAACGCTGATCCTGGCCGACATCGACCTGGCGACGACCCGTCCCTCAACTCGATAACCACTTTCTACCCCCCAAAGGTCGGGATCGCCGCTACCGTCGTAGCTGGTCCCGACCTCTTTTTTGTTCTTCCTGCGCATAGCGGACCCAGGCGTCGCGCGGCGCGCCGACGACGACCCGATCTCCGGCGGCCAGGGCGGCGGGCGGGGGCGTCGCCTCGCCGATGTGGCCGTTGAAGCCGAGCAGTACCAATCCCCACTCGCCCAGCGCGCTGCCCTCAACGCCGTCCATCCTCGACCCCGGCTCGATCTGCCACGCGGCGACCACCGTCGGCACGCCGTTCCGCTCGGTCACGCGGATCACGTCGTCGCCCAGGGCGGCGCTTGCGAACACCGGGCTCGCCAGCTCGGCGATCGAGAGGCAGACGTCGACGTCGAGCATCTTCACCGCCCGAACGGCCAGGTCGGCGTCGGCGATGCGGGCGACGGTGTGGATGCCGGGGTTGAGGATCCGGGCCAGCCGCGCCGCCTCGAGGTTGGCCAGGTCGTCGTCGGTGGCGGCGATGATCGCCACCGCCCGGTCGGCGCGCAGGGCGCGCAACGTCGCTCGAAGGGTGCCGTCGGCGATGAGGACGGGCACCCCCTGATGGCGCGAGATCTGGATCCAGCGGCTGGACTCCCTGAGCTCGGCCGCGGTGACTCTCGACCCGGCCCGGCGGAGGTGCTGGGAGATGCGGTAGCCGACGCTGCCCAGCCCGATGACGATGACGTGCCCGCGCATGCGTCCATGGGGGATGCCGAGCGCCTCCAGGATTCGGGTGCCGACCACGGCCTCGATGACCAGCGCGTAGAGCATGCTCAGGATCGCCGTGGTGGCGAACATGAAGGCCACGTCGTAGACCTCGAGCCAGCCGGGCCCGCCGTTGCTGGCGAAGTTGCCGGTCGAGCTCGCCGCCGCCAGGTAGAGCCCGTCCGCCCAGTGCAAGCCGAGCACCCGGTGGAAGAGGACCGTGGTCAGCGCGAGAAGTATCGCGATGGAGCCGGCGATCAGGGCGAGGCGGCGGTCGAGGAAGGCACGCAGGGCGCGTGTCAGGTAGGCGATACGCTGCCAGAGCGGACGCGGCCCGAACTCCTCCGCCTCGTCGTCGTCATCCGCAGGGGCCGTCTCGCCGGTCACCGGGGGATCGGCCGCCGGGGCCTTCCCGGTCAGGGCGGCGCCGACGAAACTCGGCGCCGCGCACTGCGACGAGGAGATTGTCTTGGCGTTGGTGATCGACCGCGCCAGGTGGCCGCCGAAGCCGGGATTGAACATCCGCATGACGATCCGGAGGTCCGCGTGCGCCTCACGGACGGCGAGGGCGGCGTGGAGGTTGCCGGGGTCGTCGTCGTCGGTGAGGACCAGGCACCGCGCCCGTCCCAGGTCGAGGCGGGGGAGGCCGAGGAGGTCGCGGCTACCGCCCTCCAGGATCCTGGCGCCCGAGCGCCGCGCCTCGGCGGCGAGCACCGGATCGGGGTCGCGGGCGATGACGGTGACCCGCTCGCCCAGCCGCTGCAGCGACGTCACCACGCCCAGGCCGAGTGGCTCCAGGCCGCACACGACGGTGTGGTCGCCGGCGGCAGTCGGCCGCCAGGCCCACCACGAACGCGCTCCTAAGGTCACGTCCCTCTCCTCCGCACCCGGAGACCTATTCTCGGCCACCGGGGCTGTCCGGTGAGGCCGCTTCGGGGTGCTGACCGCGCGTCGGTAGAATGCGCAATGGAATGACCGACAGGAACGGAGACGCGCCGGTGCAGAAGGGGACCTTCAGGGTCAAGAGCGGCCACGCCGAGATGCTGAAGGGCGGCGTGATCATGGACGTGGTGAACGTCGAGCAGGCGAAGATCGCCGAGGAGGCCGGGGCCTGCGCGGTGATGGCCCTGGAGCGGGTGCCGGCCGACATCCGCCGCGAGGGCGGCGTCGCCCGCATGTCCGATCCGGCTCTGATCGAGTCGATCATGGAGGCGGTCACGATCCCGGTCATGGCCAAGTGCCGGATCGGCCACACGATGGAGGCCCGGATCCTGCAGGCCATCGGCGTCGACTACATCGACGAGTCCGAGGTGCTGACCCCGGCCGACCTCGAGGACCACGTCGACAAGTGGGAGTTCACGGTGCCCTTCGTCTGCGGCTGCACCGAGCTCGGCGAGGCCCTTCGCCGCATCGCCGAGGGCTCGGCCATGATCCGGACCAAGGGCGAGGCCGGCACCGGCAACATCGTCGAGGCCAAGACCCACCTCACCCGCGTCGAGCGCGACATCCGCCACCTGGCCGGCCTCGGCTACGCCGAACTGGTCCACCGGGCCAAGGAGCTGGGCGCGCCGGTCGAACTGCTCGTCGAGGTGCAGCGCCTGGGCCGCCTGCCCGTGGTCACCTTCGTCGCAGGCGGCATCGCCACGCCCGCCGACGCGGCCTGGATGATGGAGCTGGGCGCGGACGGCGTCTTCGTCGGCTCCGGCATCTTCAAGTCCGAGAACCCTCTGGCCACGGCCAAGGCGATCGTGACCGCCACCACCTATCACGACCAGCCCGAGGTCCTGGCCAAGGCGTCGGCCGGGCTCGGAGCACCGATGCGCGGGCTGGAGCTGCCGGCGATCCCCAAGGACGAACTCCTCGCCGGCAGAGGTTGGTAATGCCGTGAGCGCCCCGCTGATCGGGGTGCTGGCGATGCAGGGAGCGTACCGCGAGCACATCACGGCACTCGAGCGCGCCGGCGCCCGAACCAGTCTGGTGCGTCTGGCCGCCGATCTGGACGGGCTGGACGGGCTCGTGATCCCCGGCGGCGAGAGCACGTCGATGCAGATCCTGCTCGAGCGCATGGAGCTGCTCGAGCCGCTGCGCCGGGCGGTGGCATCCGGGCTGCCGACCCTGGGCACGTGTGCCGGCATGATCATGCTCGCCCGCACCATCTCCGACGGTCGCGCCGGCCAGCTCGGCTTCGGAGCGCTCGACATCACCGTCCGTCGCAACGGGTACGGCCGCCAGGTCGACAGCTTCGAGGCGCCGCTCGCCCTCAAGGGGCTGGACGAACCGTTCCACGGCGTCTTCATCCGGGCCCCGCTGGTCGAGGATGTGGGATCGGCGGAGGTCCTGGGCAGCTACGGCGGCCACCCGGTGGCGGTACGCCAGGGCAACGTCGTCGGCCTCGCCTTCCACCCCGAGCTGAGTGGCGACGAGCGGGTCCACAGGGCCTTCCTGGAGCTGGTGTGAGACTCAGAACCGCCTCCCTGCTCGACCTCGGGCGTATCGAGCAGATGCATCGGGACGCGGAGGAGCGGTTCGCCAGCGAGGCGCCGACGGTCCGGCTGTGGGCGCTGGTCAGCCAGACCCTGACCGCGATCCTGCCCCTGGCCCAGGAGAGCCTGCTCTACGTCGCCGAGGAGGATGGACAGCTGCTGGGATTCGTCCAGGCCTCCGGCTCCGGTCCGGCCCGGAGCCTCTCCAGCCGGCTGAGCAGCCTGCAGGTGCTCAACGTCTGCGTGGGCAAAGATGCCCACGTCGACGAGGTCGCGCCCCGCCTGATCGACCATCTGGTCCGCAAGGCGGGGGAGCTGGGGGTGCATCGCCTCTTCGTGCGGGTGCCGCTCGACGATCCGCTGACGGCGCTCTTCCGCCTGCGCGGATTCCGCCAGTTCGCCACCGAGTCGGTGCTCTTCGCCGAGGCGCCCCAGGGTGGGGCCGATCCCGCCATCCCCGGGCTGCACCACTTCCACAGCCGCGAGGACCGAGCCCTGTACAGCCTCTACCGTCGAGTCACCCCGATCCACGTCGCCCAGCTCGAGGCGCCGACCTATCGGGCCTGGCGGGCGGCGCGCGGCGAGGTCGGCGACCAGGAGGCGGTCGACCGCGGCGAGCTGCTCGCCTGGACCAGCGTGGTCAGGGGCTCCCAGACCCGTCCCCACCGCCTCTCGTTCCTGCTCCGCCCCGAACGGGAGCTGGCCGAGCAGCTCGCCGATCACGTGCTCGCCTCGTGTACGGGCGAGCCCGCCTGGACCAGCCTTCGTCACTATGATGGCCACATGATTGACGCCCTCCGGGGGCGGGGGTTCACGATCCTCCTCTCCCAGGGCCTGCTGGTGAGGGACACGACGCTGACCGAGCCTCTTGTCGACAAGACACTGGTACCTTCCTTCGGTTGATGGAGCAACGCACGTTCACGGAGACCTCTTGGGAGGAGGAGATCGAGTTGCTGGCTCGATCCCTGCCACCCCATCTCCACCGTGCCCTGCACGAGCGCACGGCGCCCGGCGAGCTGCTGGAGATCGTCCTCGACCTGGGCCGTGAGCCCGAGGCCCGCGTGCCCGGACGCGAGGTGGTGCTCGACCACCGCGCGGTGACCGCGGCCGACCTCGAGTACGTGGCCGAGCACGTCGGCGAGTTCGGCGAGGACAACCGGGCCGGCATCGAGCGGTCGCTGCACCGCGTATCCGCGATCCGCAATCGCTCGGGTCGCATCGTCGGCCTCACCTGCCGGATCGGTCGGGCCGTCTCCGGGACCGCCGAGATCGTCCGCGACATCGTCGAGAGCGGGCAGAGCGTGCTGCTCCTGGGCCGCCCCGGTATCGGCAAGACGACCATGCTCCGCGAGTGCGCGCGCATGCTCGCCGACGACCAACGCAAACGGGTCGTGATCGTTGACACCTCCAACGAGATCGGCGGCGACGGCGACATCCCGCACCCCGGCATCGGTCGGTCGCGGCGGATGCAGGTGCGGACGCCGCTGCTGCAGCACGCGGTCATGATCGAGGCGGTCGAGAACCACATGCCCGAGGTGATCGTGATCGACGAGATCGGCACCGAGCTGGAGGCGATGGCGGCGCGCACGATCGCCGAGCGCGGTGTTCAGCTGATCGCCACCGCCCACGGGCAGGCGCTCGAGAACCTGCTCATAAATCCGACGCTGAACGACCTCCTCGGGGGCATCCAGACGGTGACCCTCTCCGACGAGGAAGCCCGGCGCCGCGGCACCCAGAAGTCGGTCCAGGAGCGCAAGGCGCCGCCGACCTTCGACGTCCTCATCGAGATGCAGGACCGCGACCGGGTGTCGGTGCACCAGCCGCTGGCCGAGGTCGTCGACGCCTTCCTGCGGGGCGGGCTGGCGACGCCGCGAATCCGGGTCCGGACGCGGGAGGGTCGGGTCATCTCGAACTCGCCCGAGGCGGAGCTGCCGCCGCTCAGCGAGAACGGCGACACCCATCGGCGGCGCTCGCCCCGGTCGGTCTTCCCCTACGGCGTCAGCCGCAACTACGTCGAGCAGTCGATCCGGGAGCTGGAGCTGTCGATGCGCGTGCTCGGTCACCCCGAGGGCGCGGACCTCGTCCTCACGCTCAAGAACTACTACCGCCGGCACCCCGACAGCCTCCGCCAGGCGGAGTCGTCGGGCGTGCCCATCCACATCCTCAAGAGCAATTCGGTGGCCCAGGTCAAGGAGACCCTGACCCGCCTCACCAACGTCGACGAGGAGCGCAGCGAGAGCGTCCGGCGCGCGCTGGAGGAGACGAGGGCGGCGATCCAGCAGGTGAAGACCACGCTGGCGCCGTTCGAGATGTCCCCTCAGAACGCGTACGTGCGGCGGCTGCAGCACCAGCTCGTCGAGGAGCAGGAGCTGGTGGCCAGGAGCACCGGGAAGGAACC
>DATAXV010000183.1:0-6051 GCA_036272915.1 Candidatus Dormiibacterota bacterium | reverse complement strand
CACGATCCCGCCCGAGCCGTCGTCGTCAGCCTCCGCCACGAGAAGTACGAGCGCCTGGTCGTCGGCGTCGAGGACCCCGGCGCGACGGTGGAGGCGATCCGGGCGGCGGTGCGCGATCTGAACGGCGAGAGCCCGGCCTAGCGATCGAAGGCGAAGAGCCCGTCCGGCCCCGCCTCGAGCGGGATCGTCTCGACCACGGCGTCGACGTTCAGCGGCCCGTAGATGTGGGGGTAGAGCTCGTCGCGCCCCGGCACCGGCTCCTCGCGGACGTCCGCGCGCACCCGCCCCTCGTCGATGACCAGCACCACCAGATCCCGCTCGCCGGCGAAGAACGCGTTCGCGGTGGCGGCCACCTGGCCGGCCCGGCTGGCGTGGATGTAGCCCTCCTCCTCGAGCGTCAGGCCTCGGGTCGACTGGCGGTAGTCGCCCGCGCCCACCGCCAGCTCCCAGCTTCGCCGGTAGGCGACGTGGTAGATCACGTGCTCGGCGGGGTCAGGTGACCTCGCCCAGCTCCAGCTCGGCGCCGCAGTTGGGGCATGGCTCGTCCGGGAAGACCGAGATCGCGGTCTCGCAGTGCGGGCAGAGGAGGTTCAACGGGGTGACGGCGACATCGTCGTCGGCGTCGGACACCATCACCGCGCCCACCTCGCCCAGGTCGACCGCGGGCGCCCCGCAGTTCAGGCAGACGTAGCCGGGCTGGGTGATGCGGTGATCCTGGTAGTCGCCGGACGCGTTCACCTCGACCTCGGCGAACACCGCACGGAAGAGCTCGCCGCCGCATCGCTGAGTGCAGGAGAGCCACACGACCTGCGAGCCTACCACCACCGCCGACCTGCCAGACTTTGGTTCGTGCGCGGTTTCATCATCGGCCTGGTCGTGCTCGCCGTGGCCTGCGCCGGCGTGCTCTCGATCCGGCCCGGCGGGCTGCGCAACCAGCTCCGTAACGTCGCCCGCCGGCTCAGGATCTGCCTCGTCCTGATCGGCATCTACATGGTCGCCTCGGCCGCCCTCCGCATCTTCGTGGCGAACACCACGACCAGCGAACTGGCCTCGGCCGGGGTCGGGCTCGTCCTTGCCCTCGTCTTCGTCTTGCTCGCCCAGGAGCGCCCGCTGGCGCGTTGAACACGTCACGGCATTGGAGGTCCTCATGAGACTCGAGGGGAAGGTCGCCGTCATCACGGGTGCCGGTTCCGGCATCGGCCGGGCGTCGGCCCAGCTCTTCGCCCAGGAGGGGGCGCGGGTGCTGGTCGCCGACGTCGATCCGGCGGGTGGCGGCGAGACCGTCGAGAGCATCACCGGGGCCGGGGGCGAGGCGGCCTTCATCGAGACCGACGTCGCCGACCCGGATTCGACCGACCGGATGGCGGCGGCCGCGCTCCAGCGCTGGGGTCAGATCGACGTCCTCTTCAACAACGCCGGCGTGAGCGGCGTCGGGACCGTCGACGACACGCCGCTGGACCTGCTCGACCGCGTCCTCCGGGTCAACGTCCGCGGCGTCTTCGTCGCCAGCCGGGCGGTCGTGCCGCACATGATGGAGCGCAAGGCCGGTTCGATCATCAACATGTCCTCGGCGATCGCCGACATCGGCCTCGCCCGCCGGGCCTCCTACGCCGCCAGCAAGGGCGCCGTGCTGTCCCTGACCCGCTCCATGCAGGTCGACTACGCGCCCCATGGCATCCGGGTCAACGCGCTGATGCCGGGAACCATCTACACGCCCTTCGTCGAGCGCTACCTGCGCGAGTCCTACGCCGATCCGGAGGAGGGCCTGGCCGTGATCCGGTCGCGCCAGCTCAGCGGCGAGCTGGGCCGGCCCATCGACGTCGCCTACGCGGCGCTCTATCTGGCCTCGGACGAATCCCGTTTCATGATGGCCTCGGGCATGCTCATCGACGGCGGCTGCGCCGGCGGCAAGTAGCCGTCAGGCGCCGGCCCAGCCGGACCAGCGTTCGACGTCGATCCGGATCACCGGGCCCGGCGGGGGCTGGGCTCTGTACTGCGGGTACTTCGCGCTGAGCAGGCCGAGGGCGTGGGAGCGCTCAGCGGCGGCCTCGACCGTGCGCGCCCGACCCTCGAGGCGGACCCACCAGAGCTCCGACCAGTCCTCGCTCCACCGATCGACGAGGACGACGGCGCGGGGGTCCTGGTCGAGGTTGCGAAGTCGTTGCAGCCGGCCCTCGCGCTTGGGCTTCGCGTCCACCGCCCAGTAGAGATGCTCCTCCTCCAGGGAGAAGCAGAAGGGCACCACGTGGGGCGTTCCGCCGGGCCTGATCGTGCAGAGCCGCCCGACCCTGGCCCGCTCCACCTCTAATCGCATTCGCCCAAATTGCACGCCGGGTCTTAGGCTAGCAATAGGGGGAGAGTCAATCTTGAGAAGATACGGCTATCGACTGACATCGGTGCTGGTGCGTTGTCCTTGATGGGAGCACAAGAAGAAATGGCGTTGGCCTGGATCGCTGTGGCGTTAGTCTTCGCGATCGGTGAGGTCCTCACGGTGGCGCTGTTCGCCGCCTTCCTCTCGCTCGGTGCGGTGGCCGCTGCCATCGTCGGCCTGACAGGGGAGACCTGGGTCGCGCAGGCGCTCGCGTTCGGTCTCGTGTCCGTCGTCGGCGTCGTCGTCGCCCGACCGTTTCTGATCCGGCATCTGATGCGCCGGTCCAGCTACGAAACCGTTTCCGGGGCGTCCTCGATGATCGGCGAGGTCGCGCTCGTCGTCCAGTCCGCCATCGGACTCCACGACCGTGGGCATGTCCGCATACTTGGCGAGAATTGGCCGGCCATGACTCGCGACGGCAGCCCCCTGGTCCAGGGCACCTCGGTGCGCATCGTGGACATCGAGGGGGCAACCCTGGTCGTCGAACTGCTGGCCGAGGAGGCACAGCTGGCCAGCGACATGTCGCCGATGCCGGGACCCGAGGCATGAAGGAGGGGACCAGCGTCGACGCAACGGTGAAGCGGGTACGGACGGTGATAACGTCAACAAACCCTGCCAGGCAGGGGCTCCTTAGGAGGTCATCGATGTCGAGGCCATCTGCGTCGTGGATAGAGGGGGATGAGCCATGTCAGTCGTAATCCTGGTCATCCTCGTCGCGATCGTGCTGCTGGTTGCGCTCACGGTGTTCCGAACCGTGCGCATCGTCAACCAGGGTCTGGTCGGAGTGGTGCTTCGGGTCGGGCAGTTCACGGCGGTTCGCCAGCCGGGCATGCGCATCCTGGCCCCCTTCGTCGACCGGATGGTTCTGGTCGACATGCGTGAGACGCCGAGAACCGGTGAGCGGCAGGACGTGATCACCAAGGACAACGTGTCCCTGGCCGTCAACGCCACCATCTTCAGTCAGGTGGTGGAGCCGCGGCTGGCCCTGTTCGCGGTCAGCAACTACTTCGTGGCCATCGATCAGCTGGCCCGCACCACCCTGCGTTCGGTGATGGGTTCGATGTCGCTCGATGAGTGCCTCAGCGAGCGGGAGAAGATCAACAGCCAGCTGCAGATGGCGATGGAGTCGGTCACCGACAAGTGGGGCATCCGCATCAACCGGGTCGAGATCCTGGACATCGTGCCCCCGCAGCAGATCCTCCAGGCCATGGCCCTGCAGAAGCAGGCCGACCAGGAGCGCCGCGCCGCGATCCTCCAATCCGAGGGTCAGCAGCAGGCTGCGATCAACGTCTCCGAGGGCACCAAGCAGGCCTCGATCCGCCAGGCCGAGGGCGAGAAGCAGGCCGCCATCCTGCGCGCCGAGGCTTCGCGGCAGGCCCTGATCCTGACTGCCGAGGGCAGCAAGCAGGCGCAGGTGCTGGAGGCCGAGGGGCGCGCGCAGGCCGTGTCCACCGTCTACCAGGCGATCACCTCGAGCCGGCCGACGCCGGAGCTGCTTGCGGTCCTCCAGCTGGACACGCTGGGCAAGGTCGCGACGAGCCCCAACTCGAAGATCGTGGTCCCGTTCGAGTCCGCCGGCCTCATGGGCGCCGCCCAGGCGCTGCGGTCGATGATCAGCTCGGTCCCCGAAGGGGCCAACGGAGCTCTTCCCGCCTCCGGCGATTGAGCTCACCCGCGTGGCGCCGCACCTCGCGGCGCCACGCGCCACCGTGCCTCTCGTGCATCGGGGCTCCGCGCCCGGACAGCGTTCCGCAAGGCACGGTGCGGGATGTCGGTGCGGCTCGCAGCGCACCCACCAGTCGATGTCCTCGCCCCTCCCGCGATGATCTGGCTGGTGCGATCCACGTCCTCGACGTGAAGGCTCGAGCCGCAGAACCTCCGCGGCTCGCGATCGCCGCGGTCGGTCAGCGCCGCCCGGTCTGGGAGCCTTCCGTCGACGGCGGCGTCGTGCCGCCCAGCGCGACGTAGCTGCGGCGGTGGTAGACGAGGGGTGCGACCTCGGCCGAGACCGCTCCCTCCCGCACCTCGCCCAGGAAGATCCAGTGGTCGCCGGCCGCGAACGCCTCGGTGGTGACGCAGACCGCGTAGGCGTTGACGTCATCGATGAGCACCGGGCCGCCCTGAGGGAGTCCCGGCAGCTCCCAGTTCACGCCCTCGAACTTGCCCTCCGCCTTGGACGCGAAGCGCGCCGCCAGCTCATGGCGGCCGAGGGAGAGGAAGTTCACGGTGAACCCGCCCGCCTCCCGCAGCGCGGGCAGGGTCTGCGAGGTCTGGTCGACGCAGACGAGGACCATCGGCGGCGAGAGAGAGACGGCGCAGAAGGAGCTCACGGTGAGGCCCTTGGGCTCGCCCTCGGCGTGGGCGGTGACCACGGCGACGCCGGTCGGGAAGCAGGCCATGATCTCGCGGAAGGCCGCCTGGCTAAGCGATGGCGGCGGCTCGGCCCGGTTCATAGGCGGCGCAGCCGCACCTCCTCGACGCGGTGGTCGGGGCCCTTGGTCAGGACCAGGCGCGCCCGCTCCCGGGTGGGGGCGACGTTGTTGCGCAGGTTGGGTCCGTTGATCTCCCGCCAGATCCGCCTGCCGGTCTCCCTCGCCTCCTCGTCGCTGAGTTCGGCGAAGTGGCTGAAGTAGGAGTCGGGCCGGTTGAAGGCGGTGGCCCGGAACTTCAGGAACCGCTCCACGTACCAGGCCTCGATGTGCTCCTCCATCGCGTCGAGGTAGATCGAGAAGTCGAAGAAGTCGGAGACGAAGGTGTGGAGTGATCGGCGCCGGGCCGGATCGGGCGGCTGCAGCACGTTGAGCCCCTCGAGGATGACGATGTCCGGCCGCCGGATGACCTGCTCCCTCCCGGGCACGATGTCGTAGAGGATGTGGGAGTAGACCGGGGCGCTGACCTCGGCCGCCCCCGACGCCAGCTCGCCCAGGAACTCGATCAGGCGCCGGAGGTCGTAGCTCTCGGGGAAGCCCTTGCGCTCCATCAGCCCCCGCTCGGCCAGCACCGCGTTCGGATACAGGAAGCCGTCGGTGGTGACCAGGTCGACGCTGGGGTGGCTGGGCCAACGCGCCAGCAGCGCCCGGAGGATGCGGGCGAACGTGCTCTTGCCCACGGCCACGCTGCCGGCGACCCCGATCACGTAGGGGATGGGGACCGGCGGCTTGCCCAGGAACAGGTCGGCGACGACGTGGAGGCCCTGGCTCGCCTGGACGTAGAGGTTGAGCAGGCGGGAGAGCGGCAGGTAGACGTCGCGGACCTCGTCGAGCGAGACGTACTCGTTGGTCCCCCGGAGGCGGACCAGCTCCTCGTCGGTGAGCGTCAGCGGCGTCGCCTCCCGGAGCCGGGCCCACTCCTCACGGGAGAACGTGGCGTAGGGAAAGAAGTCCTGGCGCGCTCCGTTCCTTCCCGCCCGGACGCCGGATGGCAGGCTGCCCATCGGTTTAGCTTAGGCGGCCGCCCCCGGACACCGCCGGGGGGCGGCCGGCCGTCGCCGTCAGGTGAGGTGCGAGCCGTAGAACTCGAAGATGCGCTGCCAGCCGTCGTTGGCGGCCTCGACGCGGTAGCTGGGCCGGTCGACGGAGAAGAAGGCGTGCCCGGCGCCCGGGTAGCGGTGGATCTCGAAGACCTTGCCGTGATCCTTGAGCTCCTTCTCGATCCGGTCGACGTGCGCCGGGGTCGGGTTG
>DATAXV010000182.1:0-16329 GCA_036272915.1 Candidatus Dormiibacterota bacterium | reverse complement strand
CACGCCCTCGGTACCGGGGTGGACGGCCATGGGCAGGCCGCACTCGGCCGCCGCCTCGTAGATGGGGTCGTACCAGCGATGGCCGAAGCCCATCGGCGATCCGCTGGGGAGCATGACCTGGACGAAGCCGGGGTGGGACCCGACCCTCCTCACCTCCGCCGCCGCCCGCACCGGATCGGTCGGCGAGACCAGCACCGAGGCCCGGAAGCGGCCGTCGGCCTCGAGCCACTCCTCGACCATGGCGTCGTTGGCGGCCGAGACCGCGGCCGCCGCGAACTCCGCCTCCGGCGACATCGTGAACGAGGTGCCGTCGAGGTTGAGGACGCAGGCGGCGATCCCGTGCGGGTCGAGGAAGCGCTCGATCAGCGATCGCGGGTGGTTGGCGATCTCCTCCCCGTCGTCGAGGACGGCGTCGGAGCGGCGGACGCCGTTCGGGTTCCAGTAGCCGCCGGGACCGCCCGGCCCGCGGTTCCCGCTCTCGAAGCGCCGGCGCCAGGGCTGGGGCAGTCTCGCCGCCAGCCGCGTCGGGTCGAGGACAGGATGCACGTCGACGTCGATGATCGCCGCCGCGGTCGGCTCGGCGGGCGGCGCGTCGGCCTGGGTCTGGGCCACCTCAGGCCCCCTTCACCGCCGCCGGTGGTGGCGGCAGCCAGGAGAGGTTGAGGTTGGGCACGACCGACAGCTCCATGCGCCGGATGGCGAGGTCGATGTGGCGCTGCGCGCCCTCGAGGACGAAGAGCTGGTGGCCGGGGAAGAGCCCGTCGACGCCGAGCCCGGCCAGCTTGGGCAGGTCCCGGCGGTAGGCGGCGGGGTCGGAGCCGGGAACGTTGATCAGGCTGACGAAGCCGCCGGCGAAGACGACGTCGCCGCCGAAGAGCGCCCGGTAGCCATCTGCCTCGAGCAGGTAGCAGGTGGTGCTGACACTGTGGCCGGGCACCTCGATCACCCGCAGCGGCAGGCCGCCGATGGTGAGCTCCCGACCCCCCTCGACGGTGGTCACCTCGGTCCAGTGGGTGTATCGGTAGTCGGGCGGATAGGTCCCGTCCTGGCGGGCGGCGTCGAGGCCGAGCTCGTGGTCGTCGCCCTCGCGCAGGAGGTGGGCCTCGGCCTCGACCGCGATCACCGTGGCGCCGGTCGCCCGGGCCAGATCGGCGGTGCCGCCGGCGTGGTCGGAGTGGGCGTGGGTGAGCAGGATCCGCCCGATGCGGGACGGGTCGAAGCCGAGGGAGCGGACGTTGTCCAGGATCCGGTCCGACTCCAGCCCGACGCCGGCGTCGACGAGGGCCAGCTCGTCGCCCGCCGAGATCAGGTAGACATGGCAGTCGTAGCCGCTGGAGATGCCGAAGGCGCCTCCGCCGACCAGATGCACGTGCGGACGCAGGGTGGTGCCGCTCACAGCGTGTGGTCCCCCTCCTCCTGGTTGAGCCGGGCGAAGTGCTCGAGCCGGTCCAGGTCGACCTCGACGCCGAGCCCCGCCCCCTGGGGGACGCGCAGCGCCCCATCCTCGAACGGGATCCGCTCGGTCAGGATGTCGTCCTGGAGCAGGTAGTACATGCTGTCGATCGGGTAGCTGAGCTGCTCCAGCACCGCCGCCAGGTGGAGATGGCAGGCGGTGGAGATGCCGAGCTCGCCGCCGCTGTGGAAGTTGACGCCGAGGCCGAAGGCCTGGCACACGCCGTAGAGGGCGAGCGTCGGCCCCAGCCCGCCCCACTTGTGGATGTCGGCGTGGATGACGTCGACCGCCCCCGCCCGCACCGCCGGGGCCAGCTCCTCGACGCGGACGACGCACATGTTGGTGCAGAGCGGGATCCGGACGCGGGAGCGGATGTTGGCCATCGCCTCGACCCCCTTGCAGGGATCCTCCAGGTACTCCAGCTGCAGGGGCTCCAGCTCCCTCCCCGCCCAGAGCGAGTCGGGCACCGACCAGACCGCGTTGGGATCGACCCGCAGGCCGATCTCGGGCAGCGCCTCGCGGAGGGCAACCATCACCGACACGTCGAAGCGGGCGTCGGTGGAGCCCTTGAACTTGAGAGCCCGGAAGCCGCTCTCGCTGACCATCCTCGCGCCGATGCGGCCGAGGAGGGCCGGCATCTCCGTCCGGCTGGCCTCGCCGGCGTCGCCGCGGGTGAGCAGGCAGGTGAGCGGGATCTGGTCCCGGACGGCACCGCCCAGATGGAGGTGCAGGGGGACGCCGGCACTGCGGCAGGCGAGGTCGAGGCAGGCCATCTCCAGGCCGGCGACGGCGCAGTAGCCGATGTAGCCGTGGAAGAAGGGCACCATCCGGCAGCGCCGGCCGATCTCGGCGTGGGCCCGCGGGTCGAGCCCGAGGAACTGGTCCTTGATGCGGCGCAGCAGGGTCGCCGTCGGCGCCCCGTGCATGGTCTCGCCCCAGCCCTCGGCACCATCCGCGGTGCGCACCCGGATCACGGTGCGGGTCGTGCCCGCCTTGGTCTCGAAGCTGCTCGCGAACGCCGTCCGCAGGGGGACGTTCACCGTCCACACGTCGATTGCCGCGATCCTCATCGCCTCCTCCTCCATTCCGCTCATCCGGGGTTTCCGCTCGATTCGCGCACGATCAGCTCGGGTCCGACCAGGATCCGCACCAGTCCGCCGGTCCTCCCCGCGAGCCGCTCCAGGAGGCGGCGCACGGCCAGCGCGCCCATGTCCCGCTGGAAGACACGCACGCTGGAGAGGCCGGGACGGAGCATGCCTGCGGTCGGGCTGTCGCCGTAGCCGACCAGCGCCAGCCGCTCGGGCACGGCGACGCCGAGGTCCCGCGCCGCCTGCAGGGCTCCGACGGCGATGGTGTCGTCACCGGTGACCAGCCCGTCCACGTCTCCCCCCTCGATCAGGGAGCAGGCGGCGAGGTAGCCGGCGTCGGCGGAGAAGTCGGCGTTGACCACGCTGAAGCTCTCCGGCGCCAGCCCGCCCTGGTCGAGCGCGTCGCGAAAGCCCAGCCACTTGGCGTCGCTGGTGGGGGCGGTGGCGGGGCCGTTGATCAGCGCCGGCCGCCGGCGGCCACGCTCCAGCAGGTGCCGGGTGGCCAGGTACATGCCGCGGCGGTTGTCCGCCAGGACCGCGTCGCAGGCGACCTGCGAGAACGAGGTCCCGACCAGCACCGTCGGCAGCGAGGGAAGGGCCACGGCACCGGGATCGAAGGCGCCGCCCAGGTAGAGCAGGCCGTCGACGCTGGCGTCGGCGCTCATGGCCGGCACCTCGCCCGCCCACATCGTGACCCGCAGCGAGAGCCCCTGCCCTCGGGCCTCCTCCTCGACCCCGTCGAGCAGTTCGGCCACGTAGTAGTTCGGCGTCTCCCCCTGGTGCCGGGTCGGCGAGAGCACGGCGCCGAGGGCGCCCGCCCTCCCGCCGGCCACCCCGCGCGCGGGGAGATGGGGGCGGTAGCCGAGCCGCTCCGCCGCCTCCCGAACGCGCAGCCGGGTCTCCTCGGCGACCCTGCCGTTGCCGTTGAGGGCGTAGGAGACAGCGCTCTTGGAGACACCGGCGGCGACCGCGACATCGGTCAGGCTGACCCGCGCTGAACGTCGGCTGGAGCGTTCCACCACGGTTCAGCATTGTCGCCGGGTCCCGGACGAGGAGTCAAGAGGCAGCCCCCCGGGGCCGGGCGATGCACCAGCCCGGACGCCCACGAGACCGCCCCCTGACCCGCGGCCCTCACGGGCCGCTGTCAGCCGGCCGGATCAGAGGTCCTGACCGTCTCCGTCGCCGGTGCTCCGCTCGGCCTCGCGGCGGACGTCGTTGGCGTCCTCCTTCACCTGGCCGATGCCCTGCCGGGCCTTGCCCTTCATCTCCTCGACCTTGTTGCCGGTGGCCTTGCCCTTGAGCTCCTCGGCCTTGCCCTTGATCTTGTCCTTCATGGAGACACCTCCAGACTCATGTGATTGACCTCGATATTGATATCGATACTAACACATTATCTGATGGCTCATGTGAAGGATCGGCGGGTGAGCTCAGGTCGACCGGATCGGGCTGCCGGGCAGGCTCGTGGCGGAGGGCCGCAGCCCGTCCAGGGCCAGGTGCAGGTAGCGGACCGGGATGGCGGCGCCGACGTCGGCGGGAAGCGCCGACAGCGGTCGGGTGAGGAGGACGAGAAGGAGCAGGATGTCGCCCGGGCCGACGTCGGTGCGCAGGTCACCGACTGCCTTCGCGTCCTCGACGATGCGGGCGAGCGTGGTGATCAGCTCGCGGCACGCCGCCGTCACGTCCGGATCGGCCCTGATCGCCTGGTGGGTCGCCGCGTCCAGCGCCTGGAGCGCACCGAAGCGCTCCTCGGCGCCTCTCAGCAGGAGCCGCCGGAGGGCGCTCCAGGCGTCGGCCTCCTCCTCGAGGGCGGAGCGGGCCGCCTCCCCCAGCTGGAGGAGGGCGTCGACGCTCACCGCCCGGACCAGCGTCCAGCGGTCGGGGAACCGCCGGTAGAGCGTGCCCACGCCGACGCCGGCCTGGCGGGCGATCTCCTCCATGGCGACCTCGAAGCCGCGCTCCGCGAAGAGCTCCCTGGCACCGGCGACGATGCGGTCTTGGTTCCGCTGCGCGTCTGCTCTCATCACTCAAGTGGAAGGAAATCGTCCACTTATCGATTCACATGGTACCGATCGGAGTCATGATCGACGACCGCGGCGGCTCTGTCGAGGGTGCCCTGGCCACCGCCGGCGACGCCTCGGGAGCGGGGCTCCGCAGTGTCTGGATGGGTTGCGGAGACCTACGAGCGGTCCAGACGGCTCCCCGGCTACCGGGCCACGCTCGATCAGCAGGGCGCCAGTGGTCCCGGGGACGTGGCCTTCGCCGGCGACGCCGCAACTGTCGCGGATCAGCTGCGGCGGCTGGTCGACGCCGGCGCCACCGAGCTCGTCGCGATGCCCTTCGGATTCGATCAGGATCACCGGCGAACGCTCGAGCTGCTGGGTGATCTGAGCGGGCCCGGCTGACGCCAAGGACGGCCGGTCGCGGATTCGAACGACCGCCCGATGGTTGATCGAAGATGGCGGCGACGCGGACTCGCCGCCATCTCCGAGATCCGCTCCCACGCCCCGGGCCGATCCGACCGGACGGCGGCAGAATCGAGGGTCGGCGCCGGACCCTCGGGGCGGCGCGAGCCTGCCCGTCGATCCCGGCCTCCCCGACCAGTGGCCTCACGCTACCAGCGACCGGCCGCCTCGGCGCACGCGAACATCGAGGTGAGGGCGACTCCACCCCATGGACGGCGCCCGCCTCAGGCGGTCGGACCAGCCCTGGCGCGCGGTGCCCGCTCGCCGTCGGGCCGGTGCTCCGGCGAGGGTGCCTCCCCGGTCTCGAGCAGGGTCTTGAGGGTGGAGAGGATCTGCGGCCACCCTCCGCTCAGCGCCTTCAACATCTCCGTCTCCCGCTCGAAGCCGTCGTGGATCACGGTCAGCTTGACCGTGGAAGCGGCCGGCTCGAGCTCGAACGTGACCCGTGAGCGCGGTTCCTGGACCAGCTCGGCGAACTGCTCCTCGCTCCAGCCGAACATCCTCCGGTGCTCGGGTTGGTAGTTGTGCCAGGAGTAGGAGAGCCGGCGAGGGGGGTCCGACTCGAGGACGACCTGGTCCAGGTCGACGTAGGGCTCGCCGAGGGCCATCTGCCAGGACACCGGCGACCCCACCTTCCAATCGGAGCGGGGACCGCCGCCCCAGTAGCGCTGGACGAAGGCGTGGTCCGTCAGCGCCTGCCAGAGGCGCTCCGGCGTGGTCCGGATGTAGGTGGTGTAGACGAAGGCCGGCTTCTCCATGGGGGTGCTCTCCATTGCCGCCCTGAGGTCGGCCAGCGCGTCCAGTCGGCCCTGGTGGTACCGGCCGATCCAGCGGTCGGCGATCTCGCTGATGGGGACCGGGTTCAGGTAGTGGAGCTTCTCCCTCCCCCGTCGCACGGTCGTCACCAGGGCTGCCGCCTCGAGCACGGCAAGGTGGCGGCTGACCGCCTGGCGCGTCATGTCCAGTCCCCGGCAGAGCTCGGTCAGCCGCTGCCCGTCCTGGGCCCGGAGACGGTCCAGCAGCTGCCGGCGGCTGGGATCGGCGAGCGCTCGGAAGACGGGGTCGAGGTCCACTCGCCAGGATGATATGCAACAGGTTGATTGCACGTCAACTTCAGCCACTTTCGCGACGGCCGTAGCGAAATTCCTCGATTTACGCTACACTCGCAGCGAAATGTCCACGAACATCGAACCGGGATCCGCCCGGGGCCGCGGCCGGCCTCGCGACGGCGAGGCGGATAGGGCGATCCTCGAGGCGGCCGCCGAGCTCCTCGTCGGTGGCGGGTACGACGAGTTCTCCCTCGACCGCGTCGCCACCCGGGCGGGCGTGGCCAGGACCACGGTCTACCGCCGGTACCCGACCCGCTCCCACCTGGTCGTGGCGGTGATGGCCGGCCTCCAGCGAGAGGCCCCGCTCCCCGACACCGGCGACGTCCGCCGGGACCTGCTCGAGCTGATGCGCTCGATGGTCTCGGTGCTGGACCGACCGTCGATGCGCCGGCTGGCCGGCGAGCTGGTCGCCGCCGCCGCCCGCGACGCCGGGGTCGGAGAGGCGGCCCGCAAGCTCTGGGTGGGCCGGCGCCAGGCCGCCTTCGCGCTTCTCCTCCGGGCCGGATGGCGGGACCCCTCGGTCCTCGTCGACCAGCTCGCCGGGCCGATCTACTACCGGGCCCTGATCACCGGGGACCCGATCGACGACGAGTACCTCCGCCGGCTGATCGCCGCCGTCCTCCCCGGCGAGGGGCCCATCGATGAAGGAGCCTGACATGAACGCCAGCCGAGCCCTCCCCGCCTCGCCCTGGGCGCGGATTGCGCCGCCCGCGCTCGGTCTCCTCTACGTCCTCGCCTGGGCGGTCGGCCTGAGCGTCGGCCCGGCCAGCGCCGACGTCACCGCCTCGCCGGCGCAGGTCGTCCACCGCTACCTCGCCCAGAGCGGCGGCGCCCTCGCCTCCTACCTCCTCACCGAGGGCCTGGCCGCCCTGGCCCTGGCCGGGGTCGTGATCCTGCTCCACCGGGCGGCCCGCTCCCGGAGCGTCGGAAAGCCGATGCTCGTCGCCGGACTCGCCGCCGCCGCCGTGTCCCTGGCCCAGTGCTGCACCGGGGTCCTCGTCGTCGCCTGGATCGCGCCGGCCGGGCACATCACCATCTCGGCGACCCTCATCGACCTGATCAACCGCGTCGACGGGGCCAAGATGCTGATCCTCGCGGTGATGGCGCTGACCGCCCTTCCGGTGGCCCGGGCGAGGGTGCTCCCGGCACCCTTCACCTACCTCGCCGTGCTCCTCGCCCTCAGCCTGGTCCTGTCCGGGATCGGCTATCTGCTCGCCCTCGCCCCGCTGATGGAGGCGGCCTTCATCTCCCTGCCCCTCCTCATCCTCTGGATCCTCGCCGTCGGCGTCGTCCTCGCCTGGAGGGCCGGGCGGGACTGAACCCGGTCGAGGTGGGATCGGGGGGAGCCGGGCCGCGCGCCGGCTCCGCCCGACCGATCACCAGTTGGTGTGCGCGCCGTCGTCCCGGTGCAGCTGCGGCGGCTCCCAGTACTCGAAGGGATGCGCCGCGGCGGCCTCCTCGTCGAAGGTGACGCCCAGGCCGGGCGCGGCGGGCAGCGGGAAGGCGGACCCCTCGATGCGGGGCATGGTCGGGAAGAGGTCGGTCGGGTAGCTCGCCGCTAGCTGCTCCTGGAACTCGAGCTGCGCGAAGTTGTTGATCGCCGCGGCCAGGTGGATGGTCGCCGCCGTGGTGACCGGTCCGAGCGGGTTGTGGGGCATGACGTCGACGTAGTGGGTCTCGCACCAGTTGGCGACCTTGCGCGACTCGGTGAGGCCGCCGACATTGGAGACGTCGAGCCGGGCGAAGTTGAGCAGGCCCTGCTCGATGAAGGGAGCGAAGTCCCACTTACTCGAGAACTCCTCTCCGATCGCGAAGGGCACCGTAGTCATCGTTCTGAGCTGGCGGTAGGCGTCGGGGCTCTCCGCCCGGATCGGCTCCTCCAGGAACATCAGGCGGACGCCGTTGAGGTCCAGGTGCCTGGAGAACAGCGCCGCCTCGGCGACGCTCAGGCGGTGGTGGTAGTCGATCGAGATCTGGACCTCGGGGCCGACCGCGTCCTGCACGCGGCGCAGCGCCGCCGCCGTAACGGCCAGGGTCTCCAGGGGCTCGAACCGCAGGGGGTCCCCGCCGCCCCGGCCCTGAGCCGGGCCGAAGCGCAGGACCTTCCATCCCCTCGCCGCCGCCCGCGTGGCGGTCTCGACGGCACCGTCGCCGTCGGGCGACCCGCAGGAGTAGAAGGTCTCGACGCGATCGCGGCAGGCGCCTCCCAGCAGCTGGTAGACGGGCACGCCCAGGTGCTTGCCGAGGATGTCCCAGAGCGCCATGTCGATGGCGGCGACGACGGCGCCGCTGATCTTCCCGCCCTCGAAGTACCAGCCGCGGTAGAGGCGCTGCCAGATGTGCTCGATGCGCAGCGGGTCCATGCCCTGGATCGAGCGGGCGTAGTGGCTGACCATCCCCTCCATGGCCAGCTCTCGGCCGGACATGCCGCCCTCGCCGAGTCCGCTCAGGCCCTCGTCGGTCTCCACCTTGACGATGAAGCAGTTCCGGCTCCCGACCATCACCGGGAAGCTCTTGACATCGGTGATCTTCATCGGCGACCTCCTCCTCAACGATTCCACCTCGATGATGCGAATGTAGAGCAACCGGCGCACGCGGCCCCCGCTGGATGAAGCGCCGTCACAGAGGGAGGGAGCGTTCGATGCAGGGAGATTGGAGGACCCGGTACCCACTGACCGGGATCCGCGAGGCGACCACCGAACCCCAGGAGCGACTTCTCCGCCGGTCGGTCGGGGTCCTTCGCTCCGACCCCCGGATCCTGGCCGCCTGGCTGGTCGGCAGCTTCGCCTCCGGGCGGGCGGATGCCTACAGCGACATCGATGTCCACTGCTGCGTGGAGGACGAGGCGCTGGACGCGTTCCGGGGCGATGGCTGGAAGGAGGTCCTGGCCAGGATCACTCCGACCGTCATGGCGACGACGTTTCCGCCCACGGGTCCCGTCGGCGGCTATTCGCTGACGCCGGAATGGACCCACATCGATCTCGTGGTCCACCCGCGCAGCTCCATGAACATCGAGGCAGAGGGACCTCTCCGCCCGCTCTTCGACCACACCGGCGAACTGCTCCCCGGCCAGCCGCCGCCCCCTGACCCACCCCAGGGCGAGCCCTACTTCCCGGAACCGGTGGTCGACTTCTACTTCTACATCCTCGGCAACATGGTCACGGTGGTGGCTCGCAATGAGCCCGCGCTCCTCGGAAATGGGGTGATCACGCTGCGGGACGCCTGCCTGGTGCCTTTGCTGTGCGCCGAGCGAGGCGTCCGCCGCTCGGGCGGAGCGAAGCGGGTCAGGCCCTTCCTCTCGCCCGACCAGTACGAACTGGTCTGCTCCCTGCCTCCGATCGCCGGGACGCTCGACGGCTGCATCGACGCCAATCTCGCCCTGGCCAGCATCTTCATCCCCCGCGGCCGCTCGCTCGCCGCCCGGGTCGGTGCCCGCTGGCCGGGGGACCTCGAGCGTGCCACCGTCCGCCACGTGGAGCGGGGACTCGGAGTCCGGCTCGACCTCTGATCGGGATGACCGACCGGCGACGTCACCTCATCGCCGGACCGATGAGCTTCGGCGACGGCCGTCGTTGCATGGCTCGAACATGGGCGACCATAGCCGGGTAGCGGAGGCCGGGCGAGAGCGCGGTCCCATCCCCGGCGGGCCGGCCCCCCGATCCAGAGCGCAAAGGAGAACGGAGATGGACTGGAAGCTCGAGGTGGTCCTGCTGCCGGTGGCCGACGTGGACCGCGCCAAGGCGTTCTACGTGGACAGGGTCGGCTTCCACCTGGACGTCGACCACCGGGCCGGCGACAGCTTCCGGGTCGTGCAGCTGACCCCCCACGGCTCCGCCTGCTCGGTCAGCTTCGGTGTCGGCGTCAGCGCCGGCGAGCCAGGGTCGGTCCGCGGGCTGCACCTGATCGTCGACGACATCGAGGCCGCCCACGCCGAGCTCGCCGGCCGCGGCGTCGAGGTCGGTGAGATCCAGCACTTCGTGGGTGGCCGGCCGCAGCCGGGTCCGGATCCGGAGCGGGCGGACTACGGCTCCTTCATCTTCTTCGCCGACCCCGACGGGAACAGCTGGGCGGTGCAGGAGGTCCGGCACGGGAAGGTGGAGCGCTCGTCCACGGAGCGCGAGTGATGATGCCGGGGGCGCCGGCCGTCCGGGGCGGCGAAGACTTCGCCGCCCTCGCCGAGGGGCACCGCCGCGAGCTGCACGTCCACTGCTACCGCATGCTCGCCTCCTACGAGGAGGCGGAGGACGCCGTGCAGGAGACGCTGCTGCGGCGCCTGGCGGAGCCGGGAGGCCTTCGACGGCACGGCCCTCCGGGCCTGGCTCTACCGGATCGCCACCAACGTCTGCGTGGACGCGTCGCGCCGGCGATCGAGGCGGCCGGCCGGCCTGGCCTCGATGGCCGAGGTGGCCTGGCTCCAGCCCTATCCCGACCTGGCGCTCGACCAGGCCGGCGGCGGGGAGCCGGAGAGCGCCGCCGTCGAGCGGGAGACGATCGAGCTGCTCTTCCTGGCCGCGCTCCAGTTGCTGCCGGCACGGCAGCGCGCCGCCCTGATCGCCCGCGACGTGCTGGGCTGGTCGGCGAACGAGACGGCGTCGCTTCTGGGCACCAGCGTGGCCGCGGCCAACAGCGCGCTGCAGCGGGCGCGGACGACGATGCAGCAGCACCTGCCCGAGCGCCGGGAGGAGTGGACGATGGAGGCCGCGAACGAGGAGGAGATGGAGGTTCTGGCCCGGTTCATCGACGCCCACCAGCGGTGCGACGCCGCCGCCGCCCTGGCCATCGCCGCCGAGGACATCCGGGTGGCGATGCCGCCGCTCCCCTACCGGGTCGAGGGTCTCGCCGAGTTGCTGCCCCTCCTGGAGCGCGCCTTCGGCGAGGACCGCGAGGGCGACTGGGTGCTGCGCCCGACGCGCGCCAACCGGATGCCGGCGGCGGTCAGCTACCTGCGCCGGCCCGGCGACTCGCTCTTCCGCGCCTTCAAGCTCGACGTCCTCCGCATCGACGCGGGCCGGATCCGGGAGATCACCACCTTCGGCACCGCCCTCCTCCCCGCCTTCGGGCTGCCGCCCACGATCTGAGGATCACTCGCCGGGACCGCAGAGGCAGAAGGGATGGCCGGACGGGTCGGCGAAGACCGGGCAGCTGCCCCCCATCGGGACCAGCGGCATGGCCCCCAGCCGGGTCGCGAGCTCGCCCGCGGCCCGGCCGTGGTCGACGCCGATGTCCAGGTGCAGATGCTGCGGGTGAGCAGGGTCGGGCCATCGCGGCGGCACGTGCTGGGTGGCCTGGAAGGCGAGCATCGGTGAGCCCTCCTCGCCGGCGAGGGTCACGCGTCGCGGACCGCCCGCGAACAGGTGCATGCCCAGCAGCCCCTGGTAGAAGGCGGCCAGGACGGTGGGACTGAGGCAGTCGAAGACGATCCGGCCGATCCGGCCCGGCAGCGGTCCACCCTCGGCGCCGGTGTCCGTGTAGAGGCAGAAGGGATGGCCGGTCGGGTCCTCGTAGGAGCGGTAATCGCCCATGTCGGGCAGGCGGGACGCGCCCAACCGGAGCACCGCCTCGTCGGCGGCGGCGGCATCGGGCACGGCGATGTCGAGGTGGACCTGCGCGGGGTGGTCGGGATCCGGCCAGCGCGGGCGGTGGTAGTCGGCCGCCGGATCGAAGGCGAGACGCGGTGTCGACTCGGCGTCCCGAGCGATCACCAGCCAGTCCTCGCGGACGACGCGCATCCCCAGCACCGCCCCGTAGAAGGCGGCCAGGCCCTCGGGGTCGGGCGACTCGATCACGACGTTGCCGATCCGGGCACTCATGGCTCCGATGATCGACCATCGGGCGCGATCTGTCAGCGGCGAGGCCGGCGATCCTGGCACTTGCCGACGCGGCGGGCCCGTGGCAACATATGTTCGATGGCGACGGCGTCGATCCTCCACGCCGACCTCGACTCCTTCTACGCCTCGGTCGAGCAGCGCGACCGGCCGGAGCTCCGCGGCCGGCCCGTCATCGTCGGCTCCGGCGTGGTGCTGGCCGCCAGCTATGAGGCCAAGGCCTTCGGCGTCGAGAGCGCCATGGGCGGGACCCGGGCCAGGCACCTCTGCCCGCACGCGATCGTGGTCGAGCCCCGGATGGACGCCTACGTCGACGCCAGCCGGAGCGTCTTCGAGATCTTCGACCAGACCACGCCGCTGGTCGAGGGCCTCTCCATCGATGAGGCCTTCCTCGACGTCCGCGGCCTCGAGGGGATCTCCGGCAGCCCTGCCGAGATCGCCGCCCGGCTGCGGCGCCAGGTCCGGGACGAGATCGGGCTGCCGATCACGGTCGGGGTGGCCAGAACCAAGTTCCTGGCCAAGGTCGCGAGCGGCGTGGCCAAGCCGGACGGGCTGCTCGTCGTTCCCGCCGACGGCGAGCTGCGATTCCTCCACCCGCTCCCCGTCCGCCGCCTCTGGGGCGTAGGGCCGGTCACCGCCGACCGGCTGTCGCGACGGGGGATCGAGACCGTCCGCCAGGTGGCGGCGATGCCGGAGGAGGCGCTGGTCGCGATCGTCGGCCGGGGGGCGGGCAGGCACCTGCACGCCCTGGCGCTGAACCACGACCCGCGTCCGGTCCAGCCCGGCAGGCGCCGCCGCTCGGTCGGCGCCCAGTGTGCCCTGGGGCGGGGTCCACACACGCCGACCACGCTGGAGGCGCTCCTGCTCGGACTGGTCGACCGTGTCACCCGGCGGATGCGGCGAGCCGGCCACGGCGGCCGCACGGTCATGCTCCGCCTCCGCTTCGGCGACTACACCAGGGTCACCCGCTCCTCGACCCTGTTCACCTCGACGGCCGAGACCCAGCCGATCCAGTCCGCCGCCATCCAGCTCCTGCGGACGGCCGGGCCCGCCATCCGGGAGCGCGGCATCACCCTGGTCGGCGTGACCGTGTCCAACCTCGACGACGGCCGCGCCATGCAGCTCATCCTGCCCCTCTCCGGCGAGCGCGGCGCGGCGCTGGACGCGGCCCTCGACCGCGTGCGCGACCGGTTCGGTTCGAGCGCGATCACCCGCGCATCACTGCTGGGCAGGTCGCTCGGGCCGTCGGTCCCGCTGCTGCGGGAGTGAGGAACCCGGTCAGTCGGGCCGGGAGGCGCGGACGACCTTGATCACGGCCGGCGACTGCTCGTGGGCGTCCCCGTGGTCGTGCTCATGGTGATGGCCGTGGGCGATGCCCAGCCGGTGCATGCGCGCGTGCTCGTCCTCCCTGCCCTCGGCGGCGAGGCGGCTCAGGTAGTCGAGATGGTCCGCGTCATGCGGGCCGTCGCATCCGCAAGTCTTGCACATGGTCAACCTCGTTCCAGTTGGGTGCGCGCCTGAAAGGGCAGTCTGCGGCCGAGCCACCCGATCGGTCAAGTTCCGGCTGTGCCCGAATCCGCGGCCGCCGCTGGCCACACCGCCGTCGACTCGCGAAAGTTCCTATCGTCGTCTTCATGACGACCATCACGGAAGAGCATCGAACGGCGGCCGTGGAAGAGGCCATCCACGGTCGCCGGACCCATAAGACCTACCTGTCGGAGCCGGTTCCGCGACCCGTGCTCGACGAGCTCTTCGAGCTCGCCCGCTGGGCACCCAACCACCATCTGAGCAACCCCTGGCGGTTCCGCGTGCTGGGTCCCCGCTCACTGAGCGCGATCAAGGCCCTCGCCGACGAGGAGAAGCCGGGATCCAGCCGGAAGCTCGATCGCGCCCCGACGATGATCGTGCTCAGCGCCGTGCAGACCGGCGACGAGAGCCAGGACCAGGAGGACATGCTGGCCTCGGCGATGGCCGGCTACATCGTGCTGCTCGCGGCCCACGCCCGGGGCCTGGCCGGGTACTGGCGCACCGTGCCCCTCCTCAACGGCGCGCCGGCGCGGAAGGTCCTGGGACTCGGCGAGGAGGAGACCGTGATCGGACTGCTCCACCTCGGCCACCCCCTCCACCACGACCCCGCGACCCCCGACCGCGCCCCCGTCGAGGGGTTCGTCTCCCACCTGGGCTGATCTCGGGCCATCCATCATGCGGCGGTGCTGGGATGAGCCGGCCGACTCCTTCGATGAGGAGCCGGACCACGGCCTCCGCGATCCCGCCGTCCGCGCCGCCTGGAGAGAGCTGCTGCTTCCGCTGCTGCCGTCACCACCGGCGTCGGTCGCCGACCTGGGCTGCGGCACGGGGAGCCCGGCGCTGCTGCTGGGTGAGGCCGGTCATCGGGTTCGTGGCGTCGATCTCTCCCGGCGCATGCTGGCGATCGCCAGGTCGAAGACTGCGGGGCTCGGCGCTGGGTCGCGCAGGGCGATGCCGCCTCTCCGCCGTTCCTCTCCGCCTCCTTCGACGCCGTCCTCTCCCGCCACGTGCTCTGGGCGCTGCCCGATCTCAGCGCCGCGCTGGAGCGGTGGATCGCGCTGCTCCGGCCGGAGGGCCTTCTCCTCCTGCAGGTCGAGGGGAGCTGGTGGACGGGAGGCGGCATCGCCGCCGCCGGCTGCGAGGCGATGGTGAGGCGTCACCGCCGGGAGGCCGTGGTCCGGCGGCTCGAGGATCCCGCCTCTGGGGCGGCCCGGTCGACGACGAGAGGTATCTCCTGGTCAGCCGGCGTTAGCGGGGCCAGTCGTGGCCCGGGAGTTCCCGGGCCACGATCGCACCGCCGTCGCTCTCAGGCGGCACCGGCACCGGCGGCGCGCTCGGCCGCCACCGCCTCCATCAGGCCCTTCATGTAGCCGAGGGCGAACAGGCGCCCCATCACGCCGTAGCTGGGCCGGTCGTTGGGCTCGCCCGCCATGGTCGGCACGTGGTCGGGCCGCATCGGCCCTTCGAAGCCGATGTCGAAGTAGGTGCGCATGGCCTCGAGCATGTTGGTCTTGCCGTCGTCGTGGAAGGTCTCCTCGAACTTGGAGGCACTCCCCTTGATGTCCCGGAAGTGGACGAAATGGATCTGCTCGAGCCCGCCGAACTCCCGGATCGTGGCCGGAATGTCGGCGTCCATGGCCGCGAAGTTGCCCTGGCAGTAGGTGATGCCGTTGTAGGGGCTGGGAACCAGGTCGATGGCCCGCCGCATGTTCTCCGGGCTGCGGACGATGCGGGCCATGCCCCGGATCCTGGCCAGCGGCGGGTCGTCCGGGTGGAGGGCCATCTTCACTCCCGCCTGCTCGGCGACCGGCACCACCGCCTTCATGAAGTACTCCAGCGTCTCCCAGAGGTGCTCCTCGGGCACCTCGCCGGCCTCGGTCAGGGGCAGCTCCTGCATGTCCTTGTCGTCATAGCCGGTGACCAGCGCCCCGCCCCGGCTGGGCAGGTTGACGGCGGAGCGAAGCCAGCCGAACTGTGCCATCCAGTTCCAGCAGACGACCTCGATCCCGAGCTCCCCCATGCTGCGGAGCATGACCTGGAACTGCTCGATCTCCTCGTCCCTGCCGGGCAGGCCGAGCTTGGCCCGGTCGAGGGTCGGTCCCGCCCCCTCCAGAACCGAGAGCCGGAGGCCCTCCTGGGCGAAACGGTCCTGCACGCGACGCAGCGGGCTCAGGTCCCAGAGCTTCTCCTCGCCCGTCGTGTAGGGGCTCTCGCCCCTGCTGCCCGAGCCGGCGACGGCGTCGGTGACGCCGGCCTGGCGGGACAGGTCCCAGAGGAGCGACGGCTCGGGGCTCAGCGCCTCCGCCAACCGGACCGGGATGGTGCCAACGAACATATCGGTCTCCCTGAGTTCAGACGCGGCCGCCGGTTTCGAGCACGGACGCCGTCAGGCGTACGGCGAGGCCGACTTCGCCTTCTCAGCGCTGCCCCGCAGCTCGGCCAGCGCCGCAGTCGCCGCGCTGCGCATCAATCCCGCGTCGGAGGAGATGGTCAGCATGCGGAAGCCGTGGTCGCGCCAGCGGGCGGCGTTCTCGGGCCCGGAGGTGTGGATGCCGGGGACGACGTTGTTGCGCAGGCAGCCCTCGAGCACCTTCAGAACCAGCGCCTCGTGCTCGGACCCGACGGGCATGTCCAGGGTGGGGACGAAGCCGTGGCCGAGGCCGAGGTCGGAGGGACCGATGTAGATGGCGTCGATGCCCTCGGTCTGCATGATCGCGTCCATGTTCTCGACGCCCTCGGGGGTCTCGATCATGGCGGCGACGATGGTGCGCTGATTGGCCGACTCCGGCGTGTAGCCGGGAAGCTCGAAGGAGGCACGGATCGGGCCCCAGCTGCGGTGGCCGAGGGGCGGGTACTTCACGCTGT
>DATAXV010000181.1:0-15208 GCA_036272915.1 Candidatus Dormiibacterota bacterium | reverse complement strand
TGCATCGATCGTTTTGCATCGATCGTTCCTGGGCCGGACGGATAGTCCGGGAGAGGGACGGGGCGACCAGGTCAGCGGACACCGGTCACCGGCGGCCGAAGCCTCGGCCGCAGGCGGTCGTCGGCGCTCAGCCGGGGCGCTCGATGATCGCGATGACCGCGTCGGACTGCCAGCTACGCAGTCCGAACGGCGGCCGCCGTGGGGCCCGGGACTCCACGAACGGGACCACATCGAAGGTGGCCGCCGTGGCCCCCGGGCCGAACGTCTGCAGCGCGCCAAGGCTTCCGCCGGTGGGCGCCACGGGCGAGCTGGGCTGGGGGATGCGAAACGGCGCAACCGGTGCCGACGGCATGGATACACCAGCCGTCGGTGGGCCCTGCGGCACGTCGCTCGTTGCCCCAGCGAGGGCTCGCGCGGATGAGAAGGTCGAGGTGAGGCCGGCCGCCCCCATAGTGGACGGCGCCGGTGCCGCGGATCCGGTCACGACCGGCCCCGGCTGCTGTGGGGTTTGGGTGCTGATGAGGGAGGAGACGCCGCCGAGCAGTCCGTCCAGCACGTCCGCCTGCGAGGATCCCGCCTGAGCGGTCGAGCCGCCCAGTCCGAGCATGCCGGAGGAGGATCCTCCGCCGGCCGGCTGCAGCGCCTTGGTCAGGCTGTTGACCACCCCGGTCACGGTCGCCGCGCCCGATGGGGCGGCCGGCGCCGAGGAGGTGAGGCCGAGCCCGGAGAGCAGGTCCCCGCTCGATGCCGCCGAGGTGGTGGTCGCCGTCGGCAGCACCGACGACGTCACCTGCCCGACCAGATCCGGCTGCGATGCCTCGTCGGCGAAGACCGGCCGTGCCGCCAGCGACTGGCAGACGACCACGACCCCGACGGCGGCGATACCCGCACCGACGAGGGGCAGAGCGCGCCGCACACCCGTGCCGAGACCATGCGCCTCGGCCCAATCCCGGGCGTGGACGATCACCTTAACTACCCCGCAACCATGCACTGCGCCGCACAGTCTGGCCGTCCCGCCGCCCCGGATACATCCTTCGAATGGATGATTCTTGGTCCAGCGGCAGCCGACGCCGGAAGACGCCGGCGACGTACCATTCCCCGGCCGTGGCCGCCCCTCGGACCTCCTCCCCCAGCAGATGGAGCACGCTGGCGACGCCTCGACCTGGGGCGGGGCGCCCCGGTACGGCCACCGCCTCGCGCCCGTGCGCGAGCGCCCGAGTGAAGAAAGATGGGGGAAGAGGTCCGGACGTTGGAGCCGAGGGCAGGAGTTCGTAGCAATGGACGCGAAGGGAGACATGGAGAGCGGGGGGAGACTGCCGGACGTGGCGATCAGCGTCCAGAAGGGGGCGGATCCGGTGCCGGTCGCCGAGCGCGGTTCGCGACTCCGGCTCCGCTGGCCGGCGCGGCGCCACTGGGCGAGGGCGATGGTCGCCCTCCTCCTGGTCGTTCTCCTCGGCGGGCGCCAGGCCGGCCCGGAGCCGGTGGAGTCGGCCAACCCGCCACTGGTCGGCTTCTCCTTCTCACCAGCGGCGGTGCCGACCGGAGTCGATCCGGTGACGTCGCTGGAGGACCTGCTGACCACGCTCCAGCCCGACGTCGTCCGCCTGCCCGTCTACTGGTCGGACGTGATGCCGACGCCGGGCGTGATCGACTTCACCCAGACCGACGCCCTCCTCAGCGCGGTCACCCAGCACAACCTCGCCGACCCACAGCACCCGACCCGGGTGATCCTGGTCGTCGGCGTCCGCAACATCGACTACCCGGAGGTCTGGGCCCCGACCTGGATGAGCGACAGGGATCTCCGCGATCTCACCTCGGTCGTCCACACGCCCGACTTCGAGGATTACTTCACGTCCACCATCGAGCACTACGCCACCGACCCGCTCCTGCTCGACTGGCAGGTGGAGAACGAGCCCTACGACAACGTCACCAGCGGGCTCTCCAGCAACGTCGCCATCGGGAACCTGGCCCTGCGCGGCGAGGTGCAGCTGATCAGGCGGCTCGACCGGCTCCATCCCGTCATCGTCACCACCTTCGACTCGGCCACGGTCGCCCTCGACCAGGAGGAGAACTCCTCGCTCTCCTGGCTCCTGCGGCTGCTCCCCATCCCCCAGGCGGTCGGCCACCCGTCCGACGCGCTCAGCGCCGGCGACGCGCTCGGGCTCGACGCCTACGTGGTGACGCCGACGACGCCGCTCAAGCAGGCGACGGCCGACGTGCGCATCGGATGGAAGGCCGCCGCCCTCGACTACTGGGCGAGGCAGTCGATCGACGTCAACAAGCCGCTCTGGATCACCGAGATGCAGGCCTCGCCATGGGCCGGCGCGCCGAACTTCACGACCAAGGACCTTCTCTTCAGCGCCAGGGCCTACAGCCGCGTCGGCGCCACCGGGGTGCTGCTCTGGGGGGTGGAGAACTGGCCGCAGAACCCGCGCTGGATGCGGGCCGGGAAGGAGGCGGTCCAGATCCTCCGCCAGGAGGCGGGTCGAGCGCGCCTGCCCGGCGACGGCGCCAAGGACTGAGGCCGCCTCAGCGGACGATCGAGGAGAAGGGGTCCCGAATCCGGACCTGCTCCCACCGCTGCCAGACGGCACGGAAGATGGCCGCGCCCAGGGCGCCGGATATCGCCAGCACCGGCAGCGCCACCCCGACCCAGCCGCGGTTCTGGAACAGGTGGATGCCGCCGCGGGTGGCCGCCGCCACCATCAGGATCCCGACCGAGGTGATGAGCAGCGTCACCGAGGTCGCGCCCAGGGCGCCGAGGAGCTCGGCCACCCAGAACCGCGTCCAGCCGCCGCCGACGGCTCCCCGGCCGCGGCGCCGGTGCCGGGCCAGGCGGACGATGGCGGCGATGGCGAAGAGCCAGATCCAGAGCCCGAGCACGTCGATGACCAGGGCCAGGATCATGCCCCCGTCGGCGGCGAGGGCGGCGGCCACGCGGAAGCTCGCCGCCAGCACCGCCAGCCAGGCCAGGAACCCGCCCAGCCAGAGGCAGTAGCTGATCGCCAGGTGGGAGCCGTGGCTCGCCTGGGGCATGCCGGTCAGCGGGTCGACGTCGGGCACGTGGTTGTAGCCGGGAGGCGGCGGCCGCCAGCCCCGCGGCATCGACCCCTCCTGCTCCCGGACCGTGGCGGCGGTCGCCTCCCAGGCCTCGTAGGCCGAGCGGTGCTCGGCGGCGCCGTTGCCCACCCCCGGCGTCGGGATCGTCTGCTGGGCCCGATACCAGTTGTCGTAGTCGGCCCGGCTGGCCGGGTTGGACAGCACCTGATAGGCGCGGTTCAGCTCCTTCGCCCGCTCCTCCGCAGCCGGGTGGTTCGTGCGATCGGGATGCCAGTAGCTGATCAGGCGCCGCCAGGCGTCCCTGATCTGCTCTCCCTCCGCGTTCGGGGTCACCCCCAGGATCCGGTAGTAGTCCTCGGTGTAGTCGGCCATGGTCAGTAGCCCCTGGCCCGCGCCTTCTGCTCCAGCTCGGGCGTGACCCGAACCTGGGGCAGGACACGATGGGCAAGGAACCGAAAGTAAGCGTAGAGCCACTCGGGATACGCCGTCCGGAAGTACATCGGCGACCAGTTGGCGGCGAAGAGGCCGATGCCGTCCATGAAGCACCCCGACCAGGAGATCGCCTCGAACGGGAAATCGAGCCAGTCGCCGGCCTCGCCCTGGAAGGCGATCCGCCAGTTGGTGAGGTGGAGGAGGCCGCCGCCCTGGCCGCGCCACGCGGGCGAGGTGTGGGCCGGGACCGCCTCCAGCGCCGGCGGCTGGTAGGTCATCACGCCGCCCTCGCCGACATCCGGGAAGAGCGCCGGGCCGAAGTCCTGATAGCAGTCGGGGACGGGCGCGCCCCCAAAGCGCTCCAGGCGCTGTGTCGGCCTGGTCGCGTAGAGCCTCTCCTCCGCGTAGAGATGGAACGGTGCCTGCGTCAGCGGCGGAGCCGGATCTCTGCCCCGCATCGCCCTCGCCAACCGCGCCACCCGCACGCGACGCTCCTCCATAAGGGTGAGCCCGGGGGCCCCCCGTCCCTCATCCATGCGCACGGGCCCGCCCGGCGCGGTGAACCGGAAGCCTCGTCCGCATGTCACAGGAGCCTGCGATGGGCAACGCGCGGCGAGCTCCCCAGAGCCGCCTCGGGAGCGGTTGCCTCACTGCCCTCAAAGCTTTGCACACCAGCGATCGGTTCGGAGCAGCGGGGGTCGCGCCAGCCGAGCTCGCCGGCCCCAGTGCCCGGCTCGCGCGTCATTTTCGGCCCAGGTCCATTCCGACCGGGGTCATCGGCGTTAGCGTTGAGGGACGATGCTCCTCCACAAAGCGCTGCCCCCGGTCGAGGATCTGCAGCTCGACAAGATCCGTAGCCGTGGATGGCATGCCCTGACCGGCGATCTACTCCTGCCCATCCTCGTCATCAGAGAGGGGGCACTCAACCACAACATCGAGGTGATGCGACGCTTCTGCGAGGACAGCGGGGTGTCCCTCGCGCCGCACGGCAAGACGACGATGTCGCCGCAGCTGATCCATCGCCAGCTCGACGCCGGCGCCTGGGGGATGACCGCGGCCAACCCGGTCCAGGCGCGGGTCATGCGCAGCGCCGGCGCCGACCGGGTGATCATCGCCAACCAGGTCCCCGACCGCCTCGGCCTGCGCTGGATGGCGCTGGAGATGGCCGCCAACCCGGAGGCGGAGATCTTCTGCCTGGTCGACTCGGTCCGGATCGTCGAGCTGATGCAGGAGGCGCTGGAGGGGACCAGCCCGGCCGTCCAGATCCCGGTCCTGATCGAACTCGGAGTGAAGGGCGGCCGGACCGGTTGCCGCACGCTGGAGCAGGCGATGGAGGTGGCGTCTGCCGTGGCTCGCGCCTCCCGCCTGCGGCTGGCCGGGGTCGAGTGCTTCGAGGGAGTGATCCACGGCACCGACGACGAGACCATCAAGGAGGTCGACGACCTCCTCCGGCACCTGCGGGGGCTGACCGAGTCGCTCGCCGCGGCCGGCGCCTTCGCCGGAGCCCCCGAGATCCTGGTCACCGCCGGCGGCAGCACCTACTTCGACCGCGTCGTCGCCGTCCTCGCCGCCGGCTGGTCGCTCCACCGTCCGGTCCGTGTCGTGCTCCGCAGCGGCTGCTACCTCACCCACGACCACGGCTCCTACATGAGAGGAGGGCCGTTCGGCGGCCGGCTCTCCGCCTACCCGGCCCTCCAGCCGGCGCTGGAGCTCTGGGGAGCCGTCCACTCCCGCCCGGAGCCGGGCCTCGCCATCGTCGGCTTCGGCAAGCGCGACTCCTCCTACGACTCGGGCCTGCCCACGCCCCTGCGGGTGCGGAGCGGCGACAGCGAGCGGCCGGCGCCGGCCGGGATCGAGGTGTTCCAGCTCAACGACCAGCACGCCTTCGTCCACATCCCCGAGGACGACCCGCTCCAGGTCGGCGACCTGATCGGATGCGGCATCTCCCACCCCTGCACGATCTTCGACAAGTGGCGGGTGATACCCATCGTCGACGACGAGTACCGGGTCAACGAGGTGGCCGAGACCCTCTTCTGACTCGCCGGAGCATCGGTCGAAAGGCCGATGCCCGGCCCCGGGGCCGAGGCGTAGGGTCGTCGCGAGGGCCGGGCCGGGAGTCCGGCCCCCGCATGCGGCGCACCGCCAAGGAGATCACCCACCATGCCCTTCACCCAGCTCGAGATCGACTACCTGGCCAGCCAGCCGCTGGGCAGGCTGGCCACCGCCCAGCCCGACGGGACCCTGCAGAACAGCCCGGTCGGGTTCCGCTACAACCAGGAGACGGGGACGATCGACATCGGCGGCTACAACATGGCCGCGAGCCGGAAGTTCAAGAACCTGTCCACCAACGAGCGGGTCGCCTTCGTCGTCGACGACATCGCCTCCACGTCTCCCTGGCGCGTCCGCTGCCTCGAGATCCGGGGGACGGCCGAGGCGCTCCAGCCGGGAGACGGCCGCGACGCCCCGATCATCCGCGTCCACCCCCGTCGCATCATCAGCTTCGGACTCGAGAACATGGACGTCGACCCCCACCTGCTCAAGCCCAACCGCCGCGACATCGCCTGAGCCGGCTCCGCAGCGCCTCTGGCCGGGGACCGGTTCGGCTCCGCCGCGCGTTGTGAGGTCTTCGCAGGCATGGGGCCGGATCGGTTCGGCCGGCTGGAGAGGACCGCATGCGGACCCCGCCGGTCGGGAGTTCGATTCTCCCCGGCTCCACCCCACGACAGACAGGCTGAGGAGACGACGTGCAGAGGGAGGGGAGATCAACGAGCGCCACGCGATCGACGGTTCGGGGGCGGCGGCCACCGGGCGGGCGGGAGGCGCCGGTCGTTCTGGTCGTCGGCGGGTACGCGGGCTCGGGCAAGCGCGAGACGGGCCGCATCCTGGCGCGGACGACGGGCTGGCCGATGCTGGACTAGGACTCCACGACCAGGCCCGTCGTCGAGGCCGCCCTGCGGCAGTTGGGAGAATCCCAGCACGACCGGGAGGGAGATACCTACCTGTCGGCGATCCGGCCCGCCGAGTACGAGGCCCTGCTCGAGTGCACCCGCGAGAACGTCGAGTGCGGCAACTCCGCGATCATGGTGGCGCCGTTCATCCGTAAGCTGGGCGACCCGGCCTGGTGCCGGACCGCCGCCGCCGGGTTCGGGGGCCTGGGGGCGGTCATCCACGCCGTATGGGTCCACTGCGACGCGGAGAGCATGCGCACCCGCCTGGCCCATCGTGGCGCCGCTCGCGATTCGAGCAAGCTGGCCAACTGGGACCGGTACCTCGAGGGGGTCGACCTCGGATACACGCCGGCCATGCCGCACACGGTGATGCACAACTCGCCGTCCAGCGTGCCGCTGCGGGCTCAGGCCGGCCGGCTGCTCGCCTCGCTCAGCGTGATCTGACCGGCTCCAGCCCGCATCCGAAGCGGCCTCCGCCGGTAACGGACCGGTGCCCGCCGGGGCGGCCCATCGGTCACGGCCGTCCCGACCCCGGCCGGGACGGGCGTCCCTGGCGCCCGGGGCGGGCATCCTCAGTTAAACGATTCGTTCCGCATCGCGGGAATGCTATGCTCCCGAATCGATCGTGGAGACTCCGCTGCTGACACCATCGGCAGGCGGGGAGGGTGGGCCGGATGGCCAGCAGGATCGGGGCCGGGCGGCCTAGCCACAGATGTTTGGCACGTATGTCGTCCGCCGCTGTCTGATCGCCATCCCCGTCCTCTTCGGCGTATCCCTCCTTAGCTATGCCCTGCTGTCGGTGACCGCCGGCGACGTCGTGCCCGGACTGGCGCTGAACCCCAACATCACCGCCGCCGACATCGCCCGGATCCGGGACAACATGGGCCTCAACGAGCCCTTCTGGCAGCAGTACACCAACTGGGCGGGGCTGCTCTGGCCGTTCGGGCGGCTTGGCCTCTTTCACGGCCGCTACACGACCGGCCTGCTCGAGGGCAACTTCGGCAACTCGGCGGTGAACGGCCTGCCGGTGATGTCGATCATCGCCACCCACCTCGGGAACACGATCGAGCTGACGGCGACGGCGATGGTGATCGGCATCCTCATCGCGATCCCCTTCGGGATCATCGCCGCCCGCAACCACGGGGGACCGATCGACAACATCCTGACCGCCCTCTCCGTGGCCGGCGTGGCCGTGCCCAGCTTCTGGCTGGGGCTGGTCCTGATCCTCCTCTTCGCCGTCGGGTTCAGCCAGTGGGGCCTGCCCTCTCTGCCCACCGGCGGCGCCGTCAGCAGCTTCGGAGGGGGTGGGATCGGTGACCGCGTCGTCCACCTGATCCTTCCCGCCTGCGTCCTCGCCTTCGGCTACCTGGCCGTTTGGTCCCGGTACATGCGGTCGTCCATGCTCGACGTCCTCAGCCAGGACTACATGCGCACCGCGCAGTCGAAGGGGATGAGCATGCTCCGTGCCATCTACGTCCACGGGCTGAGGAACGCGATCATCCCCCTGGTCACGCTGATCGGGCTCGAGCTTCCCAACCTCTTCGCCGGCAGCGCGATCATCGAGATCGTCTTCAGCTGGCCGGGCCTGGGCCTCGAGGCCTACCAGGCGGCGACCGATCACGACTTCACCGTGGTCATGGCGCTGACCACCTTCGTCGCCACCATGGTCGTGCTCGGCAACCTGGTCGCGGATCTTCTCTACGCGGTCCTCGACCCCAGGATCCGGTACGGATGATCGGGGCATCGCCCGGCGTCGAGACGGTCGAGGCACCCGCCGGCCTACCCGTCAGCGTCTCGCGCGGCTACTGGCAGCAGGTCGTGGTCCGGCTCGTCCACAACCGCGTCGCCCTCGTCTGCGGGGTGATCCAGGTCCTCCTCATCCTGATCGCGGTCCTGGCCCAGCCCTTCGTGCACCTGGTCCTGCATCAGGATCCCTACGCCCAGGACCTGACCGACAACCTGGTCGGGATCGGTCGGGACGGCCACCTGCTCGGCACCGACCAGCTCGGGCGCGACGTCGCCGCCCGGCTCGTCTACGGGGCCCAGGTCAGCCTGCTCGTCGGCTACCTCACGGTCGGCCTGCAGATCCTGATCGGCGGGACCCTGGGCATCCTCGCCGGCTACTACGGCGGCGTGGTCGACGCCCTGCTGATGCGGATCGTCGACATCGTCCTCTCCGTCCCCTCGATCTTCCTGCTCATCCTGCTCGGCTCGCTGTCGCCCAGGATCGGGCCGATCACGCTGGGGACGACGGGCCCGGTGACCCTGGCCATCGTCATCGCCCTGATCAGCTGGGGCGGGGTCGCCCGCCTGGTCCGGGCCGAGACGCTGGCGACGAAGCAGCGTGATTTCGTCCTCGCCACCCGCTCCCTGGGCGCCGGGGATGCCCGGATCATGTTCCGGCACCTGCTGCCCAACGTGGTCTCGGTGATGGTGGTGGCGGCGAGCCTCTCGGTGGGAGGCGTGATCCTGGTCGAGGCCGCGCTCGACTACATCGGACTGGGGATCGCACCACCCACCGCGAGCTGGGGAAACATGATCTCTGACGCGCAGGAGTACTTCTATCACTCGGTCTCGATAGTCGTGCTGCCCGGCGCCGCGATCTTCCTCACGGTGCTCGCGATGAACCTGTTCGGCAATGGCCTGCGCGATGCCATCGACCCTCGGCTCCGCCGCTTCCGCTGAGCCGTGCGACCCCCGGGTCGGGCCGGCTCCGCATGGGCACTTGCCATCGCCAGATCGGCACGGTTAGGAGCCAGACATGACATCGGATTCACCGGATCGGAGCCGGCTGTTGGGCCGTCTGATTGACCGCCGCTCGTTCCTCCATCACCTCGGCGTGGGTGGGGCGCTCTCGCTGTCGGCCGCGGCCATCCCCCTCGTGCAGGCCTGCGGGAGCCCGTCCGGCAGCACCGGCGGCCGCACCGGCAAGGGGAAGCGGGGCGGTGTCATCACCGAGGCGGCGCTGGCCGACATGCACACCTTCAACTCGGTGCTGCTGTCGGACGTCTACAGCATCGCCGCCTCCTCGATGATCTACGACCCCCTCTACATGACCGACCCCAAGGGGACCATCGTCCCCTGCCTGGCGGCGGCCATGCCCCAGGTCTCCAATGGCGGCCGCACCTACACCGTGAAGATGCGGAAGGACGCCAAGTGGACCGACGGCACCCCGGTCACCGCCGACGACGTGAAGATGACCTACGACTTCGTCGTCGCGCCCGAGTACGCGGCCGTGAACTCGCCCAGCCGGACCACGTTCTCCCAGTACATGCAGAGCGTCACCATCGTCGACAAGTACACGCTGGCCTTCACCTCGAAGACCGTGTACGCGCCCTTCATGGCGCAGTTCATGGGCCTCGGCATCATGCCCAAGAGCGTGTACGGGGCGCTGGCGGCGGACGCCATCAACACCGCCCCCGCCAACACCAAGCCGACGATCACCAACGGCGCCTTCAAGGATGCGGTCTGGACCCAGGGCGAGCAGACCACCTTCAAGGCCAACACCGACTACTACCGCGGCGCGCCGCTGATCGACGAGTACGTGCTCAAGCCGGTGGCCAACTCGACCAACGTGATCAACCTGCTGCTCTCCGGTGAGGCCGACATCGGTCAGCTCGACAACTCCCAGTACGGAGCGGCCAAGGCCAACTCCAAGCTGAACGTCTCGATCGTCAAGAAGTCCGAGTTCGTCTACGCCGTCCTGCAGCTCGACCCGACCAAGTCGCGCCTCTTTCTCGACAAGCGCGTCCGCCAGGCGCTCTACTGGGCGATGGACCGTGAGGCGATCGTCCACTCGATCTACTTCGGCTATGCCGAGGTCGCCAACGGCCCGATCGCGCCGGCGATGGCCGACTGGTTCGACGCCGACATCAAGCCCGAGTACTCCCACAACCAGGCCAAGGCGGAGCAGCTGCTCGACGAGGCCGGCTTCAAGAAGGGCCCCGACGGGATCCGCGCCAACGGCGACCTCAAACTCAGCTGGGAGGTCCTGGTGCCGGACACCGACGAGGTCGAGATCCAGTTGGCGACCGCGATCCAGAACTACTGGAAGAAGATCGGCGTCGACATCCAGATCAAGCCGGCCGACCTCGACCTGGTCATCGTGCCCGCCCTCGACAACAACTACAACTTCACGATGATCATCCTCGGCGAGAGCGTCGGCCCTGACCCCGACACCAGCGTCTTCTGGCAGACGAGGTCGGCGACCACCGGACACGGCAACTCGGGCGACTACAGCAATTCGCAGGTCGACAAGCTGCTCGAGGAGGGCGTGACCACGCTGTCCCAGGGCAAGCGGAAGGAGATCTACAACCAGATCACGGGCGATCTGCTCACCGATCCGCCGGCACTGTTCCTGGTCTACCCGGAGGCCACGCTCTGCGTCTCCAAGCGGGTGCTCGGCTACTCGACCAGCCAGGCCGTGAGCCGGCAGTACTACATCAACAAGCTGGAGACGACCGACGGCAAGTAGCCGCCGGTAGCCTCTCAGGCCGATCCCCGGTCCCGCCATCGCCCGGGTGGCGGGACCGGGACCGGCGCCGGCCACGGCCCCGATCCTCGGCTATGTTCTTCACCGTGCCCGGCCATACCGTGCGCCCCTACCGGGAGGCCGACGCCGCCGCCCTGGCCGAGGTCTTCTTCCGCTCCGTCCGCCAGGCCGCGCTCGCCGACTACTCCCCGGCGCAGGTGAGGGCCTGGCTGCAGGAGCGGCCCGACCCGGAGCGGATGGCGGCAAGGGCCGCCGACGGCCGGCTGGTCCTGGTCGCCGAGGATCCGGCCGGCACCGTCGTCGCCTACGTCGACCTGGAGGCCGACGGCCACATCGACCACCTCTACTGCCTGCCCGAGGCGGTGGGCCGCGGCGTCGCCTCGACGCTCTATCGACGCCTGGAGGAGGAGGCCACGGGACGCGGCCTGAGCGAGCTTCGGGTCGAGGCCAGCGAGGGCGCCCGCCGGCTCTTCCTCCGCCACGGCTTCCGGACGTTGGAGCGGCGGCTCCTGCGCCTCCACGGGGTGACGCTCCACAACTACGCCATGGCCAAGCGGCTGATCGAGCCGGCGCGGGGAGGGGACGAGAATCCGTGCGACGATGGTCAACGCTTCTCAATCACGCGTGCCCAACCGGGAGGTGACGATGCAGTCGATCACGGCGGAGTTCGATGTACCCGGCGAGATGTCGGACGGGACCGTGCTGCGGGCGAACGTCTTCCGCCCCTCCGGCGCGAGTGATCTCCCGGTCCTGCTGACTCGGCTCCCCTACGGCAAGGACCTACCGCTCGGTTCCTCCATCCTCGACCCGATCATCGCCAGCCGGCGCGGCTACATGGTCGTCATCCAGGACACACGCGGCCGCTTCACCTCGGAGGGCGACTGGTATCCGATGCGGGCGGAGCGGGAGGACGGCCGCGACACCGTCGACTGGGCGTCCCGGCTGCCCGGCGCCGACGGAGGCGTGGGCATGTACGGCGGCTCCTACTTCGGCTTCACCCAATGGGCGGCGGCGCGGGACCGGCCCCCGGCTCTGAAGGCGATGGTCCCGACCGTCACCTGGGCCGACCCGCAGAACGGCGTCGTCTACCGTGACGGCGCCTTCGAGCTCGGCCTGCAGGCCCAGTGGAACCTGACCATGGGCGGCGACGTCCTCCTCCGCCGGTACCGCGAGGACCCGGCCCAGCTGGCGGCGACGTTCGGCGCGCTGATCCACGACTTCGACGGGCTGGGCGAGGGCGGCTACGCGTCGCTGCCCCTCCGCGACTTCCCGCCGCTCGGCCGTCACGGCGTCTCCCCCGCCTTCTTCGACGGGCTCCGGAACCCGATGGAGGCGACCAATCCCATGGCCGAGGTCGCCACCGTCGCCGGCTGGCGGTCGCAGGTGACGGTGCCGACCTTCAACATCGGCGGCTGGTACGACATCTTCAGCGCCGACACCATCGCCAACTTCAGGGCGATGCGCGCCGCGGGCCGACCCAGCCGCCTGCTGATGGGGCCCTGGAGCCACGGCGGCATGGCCAACCCGATCGGCCAGCGCAACTTCGGGTTCGCCTCGCAGGCGATGCTGATCGACCTTCGCTCGGACCTGATGAGCATGCAGCTGCGCTGGTTCGACCACTGGCTGCGGGGCATCGACACGGGGATGCTGGCCGAGCCGCCGGTGCAGATCTTCGTCATGGGTAGGAACCGCTGGCGCTTCGAGGACGACTGGCCGCTGGAGCGGGCCGAGACCGTGCCCCACTACCTGCACCAGGGCGGCCGGCTGGGCACCACCGAGCCCGGCCAGGAGCTGCCCGACGGCTACGAGTACGACCCGGCCAACCCGGTGACGACGCTGGGCGGGGCCACTCTGATGACCTCCGAGTACCGGAGCGGCGCCTACGACCAGCGCGAGGTCGAGGCGCGGACCGACGTGCTCACCTTCACCTCCGAGGAGCTCGAGCACGACCTCGAGGTGACGGGTCCGATCGAGGTCCACCTGTGGGCGAGCAGCTCGGCGCCGGACACCGACTTCGTCGCCCGGCTCAGCGACGTTTTCCCCGACGGCCGGTCCTTCAACCTGACCGACGGGATCATCCGCGCCCGCTTCCGGGATCACCGCAAGGGCATGTCCCCCTCGCTGATCGAGCCGGACCGGCCCTACGAGTACGTCATCGACCTCTGGGCGACCAGCAACGTCTTCCTGGCCGGCCACCGCATCCGCGTCGCCGTCACCTCCAGCAGCTTCCCGCGCTGGGATCGCAACCCCAACACCGGCCATGACTTCGGCGCCGACGCCGAGCTGAGCGTCGCCCGCCAGCGGATCCTGCACGATCGGGAGCACCCCTCGCACGTGCTCCTGCCCGTGGTGCCGAGCTGAGGGAGGGCTCGCCGGGGCGGACCGGACGTCCGCCCCGGCGGCCTCATCATCAACCCAGGTTGTCCAGGCGCTCCCGGTACTCCTCGGTCGAGATCTCGCCGCGGGCGTAGCGCTCGCGGACGATCTTCCGGGCGGGCTCGAGGTCGTCCCGGACTCCCGGATCGTCGGGACGGGTGGCCTGGTCATGCCAGCCCTGCTGACCGGACCAGGCCGGACCGCGCCATCCCCACCGCCTGGCGCGGAAGATGAAGCCGCCGCAGGCGAGGATGACCAGGACCCAGAAGACCAGCCATCCGACGCCGAAGAGCCAGCCCACCGGCCAGCCCCAGCCGGGGCCGCCGCCCCAGCCGGCCAGTAGCAATGCAGACGTGATCATTGGGGACCTCCTTGGTCGATGACATGCAGCGGTCCCGTCGATCCCGGATCGGGTCGAGGGGCCTCGCTTCCATGTCTCGAAGCTAGAAGGCGCCCCCTACGCGGGTCGTCCGCCCCCGGGCGGCATCTGGCCTACGCCCGGCGGCGTAGGCGCCCTCAGCCGCCGCCGGCGATGCCGGACTGGAAGGCGATGACGACCAGCTGGGCGCGGTCGCGCGCCTCCAGCTTGCTCATCGCCCGGCTGACGTGGGTGCGGACGGTGTCCGGGCTGACGAACAGCCGCTGGGCGATCTCGTCGTTGTTCAGCCCCTCGGCGACCAGGCCGACGATCTGACGCTCGCGATCGGTGAGCGTGCGCAGGTAGGGGTGCGGCGCCCAGGGCCGCTCCGGCCGGCCCACGAACTGGTCGATGAGGCGGCGCGTGATCGCCGGCGAGAGCAGCGACTCGCCCGCCGCCACCACGCGGACGGCGCGGAGCAGGTCGGTCGGGTCGGTGTCCTTGAGCAGGAAGCCGCTGGCACCCGCCCGCAGCGCCTCGAAGACGTACTCGTCGAGCTCGAAGGTGGTGAGGACGATGACCCGCGTCTCCGCCAGCTGCGGATCGGCGACGATCTGGCGCAGGGCCTCGATGCCATCGAGGACGGGCATGCGGACGTCCATCATGACGACGTCCGGCCTGACCTGGCGGGCGACGCGGACGGCCTCGGCGCCGTTGGCCGCCTCACCGACGAGGGTGAGGTCGTCCTCGGTCTCGAACAGCACCTTGAGGCCGAGCCGGATCAGCGCCTGGTCGTCGGCGACGAGCACCTTGATCATCAGTTCTCCTCCGTCAGCGGCAGGCGGGCGTGGACGCGGAATCCACGGCCCTGGGCGGGACCGGCCTCGAACTCGCCGCCCAGCGCCGCGGCCCGCTCCCTCATGCCGGCGATGCCGTGGCCACCGGCACCGACCGGCGTCACGCGGCCACGGCCGTCGTCGACGATCTCCAGGTCCACCCAGCCCTCGGCGAAGCGCACCCGCACCCGGGCGCGGGAGGCGCCGGCGTGGCGGAGGACGTTGGTCAACGACTCCTGGACGATGCGGTAGGCGGCGAGCTCGACGGCGGCGGTGGTCGCCGGCCGGTCGCCCCTGACCTCGAGGTCGACGCCGAGCCCGCTCTCCGACATCGCGTCGACGAGCGCTCCCAGCTGGTCGAGCCCCGGCGCCGGGCGCCGGGCCGCGCTCGACTCCGGCTGGCGGAACACGGCCAGGGTCCGGCGCAGCTCGTCGAGCGCGTCGCCGCTCGCCTGCCGGATCGCCTCCAGGGCCACCCTCGCCTGCTCCGGGCGCCGGTCGACGACGTGAAGGGCGACACCGGCCTGCATGTTGATCACGGCCAGGCCGTGGCCGACGACGTCGTGGACCTCGCGGGCGATCTCCAGCCGCTCCTGGTAGGCGCGCTGACGCTCCTCCTCCTCGCGCTTCCGGGTCCGTCCCTCGCGGCCGGTGCGGAGGTAGGCGGCGATGGCCCAGGGCAGCAGCAGGAGGAGGAAGTACCAGC